>CAXBVF010000023.1:0-15716 GCA_963979005.1 uncultured Candidatus Altimarinota bacterium
AATGATAATTTAACAGCAGCAATAATTGTTCCAACTGCAAACAGAGATGAGTGAATGTTTGGTACATATGATTCTACTAAAACTCAACATATATGGAGTATGTGAACAGGTTATAGAAATTCTGCAGCAGGTACAAACTTTGGTAATTTATATGGTTTAGCTTATAAACATACAAATAATACTACAGGTTGAACTATGGCATGAGGTCATCAAATGGTATGGGCACAAAATTGAAATGGTACATCGGCAATGGGTACAAATATATGGACAAGTTGAGCTGTAATAGTTGATTCTTCTACTGTAATTTGAGCTGATGCTTGGATTGAATGAGATAGGATTAGACAATGAACAGTTGATGGATCAGAAATACAAGATAATAGTTTATATGCAGCAGATATAGCAGCAGATAGTATATGAGCAAGTGAATTAGCAAATAATTCAGTTGCAAGTGCAAATGTAGTAGATAACTCATTAACCGCCACTGATTTAGCTGCTAACTCTTGTTGAGATTCTGAACTAATTGATACTCCAACTTTTACAAATATAAATGTATTATCAGGAAATTCAAATTGATTAAGATTTTGGTCTAGTAACTCATATAAAATAAGTATGTGAAACGCAACTGAAAATCATTATGGTCCAGTTAATGGCTATTCTATAAATTCAGCTATGAGTAGTACTGTTTGAAGATGATTTACATGGTGAGTAACATGAGTTGCTCCAGTTGCTGCATTAGAAGTAACTACATGAAATATGCAAATTAAATGAGGACTTAAAACAACTTGTATTTGAAATTGTTTTTAATATGATATTAAAAAGATTATTAAATTTATAAAATGAAAAAAATTATTATACAATTCTCGTTATTATTAGTATCATTTGTTGGTATTTTACAAATAGCTAATGCAGCTACTTGTAATTTATGAACGCAGGAATGGATTAATGGTAGTTGGACTGTGCCATCTGATTGTACATTAGATGTATGACCACATTTAATTAATTGAAATGTTACTGTATGAGATAGGATAGTAACAATACCTAATAATTCAATGTTAGTACTTGATTTGTCATTAAGAAAAGCTACTTTTAACTTATGAAAGATATTGTTACAATGAAATGCATTGATTAAATATTTATGGAGTAGTAGTTATACTTCTACATCTTGATCCACTGCATGTCCAGTTTGAACTTTAGCAGTTGCTCAATCATCATTAGCTGATGCTGTTGCATCATTGGTAAATGCCAATAATGCGATGACAGCTTGAAGATTCTATTGTCGTTAAAATTAAAAAATAAAGAGATATTTATAAATATCTCTTTATTTTTTAATTAATTTTTTAATACTGATTTTAATTATTTGATGATTATCTCAAATAGAATTATCATCTCTTTCTAGCCATAATTGTCTAGAATATATATCTCATTCAAAATTTATTATATCATCAATTGTATTTCATTGTTTATCTATATATTTATAAATACTGTTTGTAGATCAGGTAAGTACTTCATACTCCATAAAATTATTATTTTTCCTTAAATAGAATAGTTCAGTTTCTCTAATTACATCTGTATTTATTTTTTTAATTACAGTTTCTGTATTATTTTTAAGTACACTTATTATTTTTTTATTTTCGTATACCTCTAAAGTAGCTCTACTATTTATCAGTAAATTGGTTACTCATAATATAATAAAAGCAAGTATAAAAACTCAGATGATTATTCAAACCAAAGACTCTCAAGAAGTATTTTTTATCATTTTGAAAAAAAAGAAAAATTATTATAATCTAGTTTATGAAAATAATACTTTTTGTAAAGCCTAAAAAATGCTAAAAAAGACATATATAGAAAATATTGATAACACCCTTGAAAAAGAGAAAGTTTCTTTTTTTAAGGCGGCCTTTACTCTTACGGAAGTAGTTATTGCCACATTTATATCTGCTATAATATTATCATTCATATTTGTCTTTTTAACTGATATTATTGATGGTATTTGATCAACTAGAAAGGAAGTAATAACTATTTCTTCTTTTTATGAATTTACTAGTAAAATTAACAACTTATCAAATATATATAATACTGGTTCTATTATTATTGAAACATCAACATGAAGTGATGTTTATTTAATGAAAGATACTAAATGATTAAAATGAGTACTTGTTTGACCTGTTAATTTGCAAGACTTCAAGTTAGATAATGATAATACTGTTTATGAGAACAAATGATTATGATTTAGAAAATTAAATGAAGCTGAGTTAATAGCTGTAGAACTTGATCCACAGATAGTTTTTGATTACTCCTTTCATAAAGATCAAATTTTTTCAAACTTAAAAGTACAGGATTTTATAGCTATTTCTTATAATGCATGAACCATTACAAATATACATTTGATTTTGGATTTAAATTTTCAAACATCTTTAATTTGACAATTATGGTCTGAATTACCAAAAGATTCTTTAATTAGATTAAATATTGATTTATAAATTATGAAAAAAAACAAAAAAGCTATTGTACTTATCTATGTTTTATTTTTAGTTACATTAACCGTTATTTTTTCGACTATAGTATTAAATAATAATTCATTTCTATTTAATATTACTCATTATTTTGATTATGATTCTAAATTATATTCAAATATCGATAGTGACTCAAAAATATTAGTTGATATAAATAGGGAAGTAAATAATAATTGAAACTGATTTACAGATAATGTGTCATGTCCACAAGCCTGAACTATTTCAATGAGTTGATCTACAGTTGCATGATTTGCATGAACTACATTAATAAATGACGGGGAAGTATATTGTTCTTGATCATATTTAACTTATTCTTTAAAATTAACATTTAATACTTGAACTACTGATATTGTACAAGCTGAATGGTGACCATATATCACTTCACTAACTACCTGAGTATGAGATTTTGTATTTTGAGATGCTGATACAACTTTGATAGATTTTTCTGCTTCTGCTTACTTATCGGGTGATTGATATGATGATGATTTTGATAGTGATAATTATATGGCAACTTCAACTTGAAATACTTCAACCTGAACATATTATCTTGATTCATACCAAGATGATGATGTTTCATGAAGAAAAACAATATTCTGATATGTAGCATTAGATTTTTGATATAAAAAAGTATTTTGGAATAATTCTAGAACAGTTGCTATTATAGATGAAAATACTAATAATAATGATAACTTAAATATAAAAATCTGAGATGTTGATTCTTGAGTTTTGCATTTTGATATAGATAAACCATATTTTATTAAACTAGTTATGTTTAATAAAAATAAATATATAGCAACAAACGAACTTGTATCATTATGAACTCTAGACTGAAGTGGGCTAGCATGAATTTGATATTTACAGAACAATGCTTGAGTACTTAGTTTATCAGGATGAATTACATGAAATGAATATGTATTTGATTTTTTAAATAATGATTATGCTTTATTTATAAAGAATAATTGAACAGGAGCTCTTCTGTATCAAGTTACTTGAGAAACTACTACAGGGACTTGAATTTATATTACTCCAATTGATGACAGTGATTCAGAAATTGTAAGATATATTTGAAATGAGATTTTACTAGATACAGATTCTAGGTTTGTAGCGAAACAAACAGAACTTATTTATAAAAAATAAGCTTTACAAAGCAAAAAAAACTATTAAACTGTCTTTCAGTAAATATCCTATAAAATATTTTTAGGATATTTTTTAAAATATTAATCATTAATTATGGACCCATTTCTCATATCTTTGTTTGTTGTATTATTTTTTTTATCAGCATTTTTTTCTGGTACAGAACTAGCTTTAATGAGCTTAGCTAAGCATAAAATAGACTCACTTGTTAAACAAAGAAAATATTGATCTAAGGCCCTTAAAAAGATAAAAGAAAATAATGATAGACTACTTATTACTATTCTTATTTGAAATAATTTAGTAAACGTATATACAGCGGCTCTAGCAACAACTATTGCTATCTCATTCTGAGAAGCTGCGTGATTAGCTCAAGCAACTTCAATTTGAATTGCTACATGAATAGTTACTTTTTTACTATTATTATTTTGAGAAATAATACCAAAAAGTTTAGCTACAAAGAATGCAGCAACCATTTCATTATTAGTAGCTCCTATTTATAAGTTTTTGATGTTAATATTATTTCCAGTTATTACTTTTATGGAAGTATTAATTAGAATATTTTCACCTAAAGCAAAAATAGAACAATTAACTGATGAAGAAATAGACAGTTTCATTGATATGTGAAGAGAAGCATGAACATTAGAAAAAGAGGAACATGAAAAAATAAAAAATATATTGGATTTAGAAGATACTTATGTAGAAGAAATAATGACTCCTAGAGTAAAAATTGAGGCATTATCAATAAATACTACAGTAAAAGATGCTTTAGATTTTTTCTTATCTCATACTCATAGTAGAATACCTATTTTTACATGAACCATAGACAAAATAGATTATTTTTTGAATTGAAGAGAATTACTTTTACAAGTAAAAAATGGAAATTTATCTTCTAAATTAAGTGAATTAGATTTACAGGAAGTAATGAAGACTCCTTTAAATCAAACTGTAGATACTCTTTTTACAAAATTTCAAAAGGAACATAAAATTATGGCAATCGTTATTGATGAATATGGTTGAGTATCATGACTTATCACTTTGGAAGATATTATAGAAGAAGTATTTGGTGAAATCAGAGATGAAACTGATAAAGAAGTAGATGAAATTAAGAAATTATGAAATGATTCTCTACTTGTAGAATCTGATGCCCTTATAGAAGATGTATTAGAGAAATTATGATTAGAATTAGCTGATGCATGAATCGATGAAAAAGAATTTGATTGAGAAACGATTGGTTATGTTATTACTCACAAAGTAGAGTGATTTCCTAGCTCATGAGAAGTTATTTCATTTAAATGTAAACCACATGATAGAAGTTGTACTAAACTAGAATTCACAGTAATAGATATAAAAAATCATAGAATAGGTAAAATAGAAGTAAAAAAGAGTTAGTTAAACTAACTCTTTTTTTATATCTTTTCTAATATCTCAGTTGTGAAATTTTAGTATATTATCATTTATTATCACTCAAAATGGTTTTCATATTTTTGCATAGTGTTTTAATGTTTTTGGAAGAAATATTTTTTTAAATAAATAATTTATCCCTCACACTTGAATTCTCTCTCCCTTGAGGGAGAAAGAGGCTGCATTTTTTTGTTTTTGCTCCCTCTCCTTCAAAGGAGAGGGTTGGGGTGAGGTTATTGTTATATATTTTCTATTCTCCTCAATTATATCTAAATATTCATTAAAATCAGCCCAATTACTATTTTTTTCTAATAATAAATCATAAGTATTATTAAAATCTAAGATTGGTTTAAAATAAACTATCCAAAAGTATAAATAAATATCATTTTCTAGTTTCCAAGAATTAAAATCAAGTCAATCTATCGTAGAAAAAAAACTCAAACAAAACCTTCAAGCATGTTTTTTTGCAGTTTTTCTTACTCACAATAATTGAAAAATTAAAGTAATTAATATTCTATTTAACCACATAGAATTAGTAGTAGTAACTATGAGTAGGTCAATATCAGACTCATTATTGGAACAGTTCATTGAAATACTATTTCATATTCATATCATTTTTAATCCTGGAATCCATTTAATATATTTAATATATTTTTTAGTTTTTTTATAGAATCTTTCTTCTATTTCTGAAGGACTATTTTTTATATTAAAATGATTGGTGAATTTATTGTGTTGAGATTTATTGAATTTTTGTTTCATTTTAGTCATTATTTACTATAATATGTGTAAATAATATTTTAATATGTATAAAAATCAACTTTATGAAATTTTTGTGTACTAATTGTAATTATGTTTTTGATAAAGCTCTTTGAGATGTAGAAGAAAAAATTGAAATTTGAACAGAGCTTGATAAATGTCCTGTTTGTGAGGAATATGATACATTCCAATGAATAGAAGAAGAAATAAATTATATAGATATTGATAGTTTAGGAGCCTTAGAGATAGATCATATACCAGAAATAAAGATTAAAGATAATAAGTTAATAGTAACTATTGCAAACGAAATTCATCCTATGGGAGAGGGGCATAGAATAGCTTCCATTTGACTTTATGATGAGTATTGAGACCTTATAGAAGAAAAATATTTAGAACTCGAAACAGAAGCAAATGTTGAGTTTGATTTTGATGATTTAGATGAGTTTGAAATTCGTACTAAGTGTAGTGTTCATTGAGTATGGGCAAGAAAATTTGTTAATTAAAAATCTAATCCCTCCCCTCGTTCCTCGGTACTCCCTTTGGAAAAGGGAGACTAAATTGTTATTTTTAAATAAATAGAATAAAATCTCCCTTTTCCAAAGGGAGTACCCGAAGGGGGAGGGATTAAAAATATTAGGCTACTTTTATTTGCATTATACTCAAATTTATACTATAATTAATATATAAATTATTAACTACTTTTTGTGTATTTATAAACATTTGTTTATATAATTATTGCAAAGAGTTAAATAAAAATTATGGATAAAAAAATACTAGAAATATTAGTTGATAAAAACAACGAAAAGTGACCTTGAGTGTTTGAGCATATTTTAATTGTTCTACACAGGGTTTTTGATGATTTTGAAAAGAAAAAACTATTTAAAAAAACTATTTGAAATCAACCTACTTTTTCATTTGAAATAACAAAAATAGGGAATAGAATCAGGTTTTTTATAGTGGCTCCAAAAAAATATTCAAATTTTCTTTCAAATCAAATATATGCTCATTACAATGATGTAGAGATTATAGAAGTATGAGATTATCTAGAAAATATTCCATCAGATAAAATACATATTTGAAAACTTAAGTTAAATAAACATTATTTATATCCAATCAAAAGTTTTACAGAATTACAAGAAGAAGCTAGTAAAGAAACTGTAGATCCATTTTCATCTATCACTTCAGCATTAAGTAGAACTGGGAAATATACTTTAAATACTTTCCAAATTAATTTCACGCCAATCCCAAATAGAAGTTGGAAAAAATGACTATCAAATACTATAAAAGTATTAATGTCTAATTATCCAAATTTTCTAAAAAAAATATTATTGAATCCAAATTTTATATATTTAAAAATATTATTATATCCACTGATATTATTATTTAAATTTATTTCATTTTTTTTCAAAAAATCAGATACGGTTGATCCTACAGAAACTTGAGAATTAGTAGCTGAAGAGGAAAAAATAGAAGAGGTAGCAGAACTAGAGAATGAAAAAGTTCAAATTCCAAAGTATATGAAAAACAAGATTAGTCTTGAATGATATACAACTAGTATAAATATAATCCATGCCTGAGAAGATAATATTGAAGCTAATTCAGCTATAAAGGAAATATATTCTACTCTACATGTATTTTCAAATTTTTGATTAAATTCTTTTGGTTTAGAGAGAGTTACAAGAGACGAATTAGAAATTAACAAAATAAAAAATAGACTTGTTGAATGAAATATGATTTTAACAACAAATGAATTATCATGATTAGTCCACTTGCCTACTACTTATGTGAAAACACCACAAATTAATTGGGTTTCAGCTCGTGCTTTTGAACCACCATCAAATTTACCAATAGTTGATCCGGATTTAACAGATGATATTAAACCAGAAACTGATTTAACTCCTATTTGAAAAACAAATTTTAGATGAACAAGTATGTGATTTTGAATTTGACCAAATGATAGAAGAAGGCATTTATATGTACTTTGAAAAACTTGAATGGGTAAATCAACACTTTTAGAAAATATGATTATTGATGATATTAGAAAATGAAGATGAGTAGCAGTAATTGATCCGCATGGTGATTTAGCAGAATGAGTAATTGGTTTTATACCAAAATCTAGAACAAATCAAACAATAATATTTGACCCAAGTGATACTGATTGGCCAATAGCATTTAATATGCTAGATAATGTAAAACCAGAACATAGACCACTTGTAGCATCAGGTTTGGTATGAATATTTAAAAAAATATTTGGTGATTCATGGGGGCCTAGGCTAGAACATATCCTCAGAAATACAATTTTAGCATTAGTTGAATATCCAAATTCTACGCTTATTTCAATTCCACTTATGTTAACTAGTGATGTATTTAGAAATAAAGTTGTTAACAAAATAACTGATCCTGTTGTAAAAAAGTTTTGGACATGAGAATTTGCAAAAATGGCTCCTAATCAAAAAGTAGAAGCTGCTGGTCCAATATTAAATAAAGTATGACAATTTCTATCTAGTACAATTCTTAGAAATGTATTAGGACAACCAAAAAATAGTTTTTCTGTTAGGTGGGCGATGGATAATAAAAAAATTATTATAGTAAACTTATCTAAAGGTAAGATTTGAGAAGATGCTTCTGCACTACTGTGAGCAATGATGGTAACGAAGTTTCAAATGGATGCCATGAGTAGAGCGGATATCCCAGAAGTAGAGAGAGAAGATTTTTATCTTTATGTAGATGAATTTCAAAACTTTGCCACCGACTCATTTGCAACTATTTTGTCCGAAGCCAGAAAATATAAACTTAATTTAGTGATGGCTAATCAGTATATTGATCAGATGCAAGAATCAGTTAGGTGAGCGGTATTTGGTAATGTATGATCGTTAGTTTCATTTCAAGTTTGATATCATGATGCTACCTTATTAAAAGAAGTACTTAGTTGAGAAATATCAGAAGATGATTTGATGAATCTGAAAAAATATAATATCTATACAAAACAATTAATTGATGGTATGCCATCACCAGTATTCTCAGCATGAACCTTTGAACCAAACAGAAAAAATGAAGAAGTGTTCCAAAGTAGATACAAAAAGATATTATCAGTGTCTCGTGAAAAATACTCTAAATCAAGAAAAAGTGTTGAACTAAAAATAAACAAATCTCTAGAAGATATAGAAATATTAGAGAAACAGTGGGAAAAGAAAAAAGCAGATTTTGATCAAAAGAAAAAAGATGAAAAAGCAAAGAAACATATGGAAATGTTAGAAAAACAAGCAGCAGCTAGAAAAGAAAAAGAATAATTTAAAAATTTATTAAAGAAAAAATTATGGAAGTAACCTTTATGACACAGACATTATCAGTATTATTTTTGCTTATTATATGTTCTTTTACATATATAATAAGCAAAAAAATAAAATTCCCCTACACAGTATTATTAGTTATTGTAGGTTTATTATTAATTCCTATTTCTAATATGGAATTATTTTCATTTATTGATGATTTCACACTTACTCCTGATTTACTATTCTTTGTATTCTTACCAGTACTACTTTTTGAGGCAGCATATAATATTAATTATAGAAAACTTTTAAATAATTGGAAAACAATAACAGCAATGGCTGTATTTTGATTATGAATATCAGCATTTTTAATATCAATGGTTCTTCATTTTTCTTTTCCTTATATTTGATTAGACATACCTTATTTAGTTTGTTTAATGTTTTGAGTAATAATATCAGCTACTGACCCTGTTGCTGTTCTATCAATATTTAAATCATTATGAGCACCTAGAAGACTAACTATTTTATTCGAATGAGAAAGTCTTTTTAATGATGGTACTGCTGTTGCATTATTTCTAATTATTTTATGAATAATGATGGAATGATGAATAGTCACATGAACAACATATTTAGCATGAGCTGGAACCTTTCTATCAATGATAATTGGTTGAATATTATTTTGATCTTTTACATGAGTATTATTTTCTAAGATAATAGGAAGTATTACAAATAATGAAGAAGTTGAAATTGTTCTTACTATGTTACTCGCACATATTACTTTTATATTAGCTGAAATTATTAGTTATTATTTTGGTTTTTTACATATATCATGAGTTATAGCTACAGTTGTTGCATCAATTATTATTTGAAATTATGGTAGATATAAAATTACACCAAGAGTTGAAGCTCATATGCAAAAATTTTGGGAGTTTTTTGCTTTTGTATCTAACTCAATAATATTTATCTTGATGTGATTGATTCTATCAACTATAGATATGAATTTAAGTAATTTTATTCTTCCTATTATTGTTGTTATATTGACAGTAATGGTTATCAGAGTTATATCAGTTTATATTCCAATATCTCTTATTAATTTATTTAAAATAGAAAAACATATTCCTTCTAGTTGGATATTATTATTATCTTGGGGGAGTCTTAGGTGAGCTTTGGCTCTTATGATGGTTTTGATGATTCCATGAGTTTGAGACCATTGATATGAGGCATTAATAGCATTTCAGGAGTCAGTTTGATGGTCTTATGGATTTTCTATAAAAGATTTTCTACTAGTATTAACTATCTGAGTTATAATGTTTACTCTTTTTATCAAGGCTCCTATCATTCCTTTTATTATGAAACAATTAAAGATTGATAGACTATATAGATTAGAGGAGTTTAAATTTGAAGAATGAAATATCTTAGCAAATCTTAAGATTATAGATAAATTAGATTCTTCATACAAAAAAGCATATATAACACAAATAGAATATGATGATTTAAAAAAGAAGTATACAGAAAAATTAAATATAGCTGTAGAGTCAATGAAAAATGTTCTATGAAATAAAGTATGAGAATCAAAAGTATTAATAAAAAAAGCAATATCACTACATGCATTATGAATAGAAAAAGAATATTTAAAAAGTTTATTTTTCTATAATGAGATATGAGAAGATAATTTTAAATTTATTCTTAGGAAAATTGAAAAACAAATAGAGAGACTTGAATGAAATGGATCTCAATTAAAGAAAAAATGAAGTATAAAATCTGATTACGATATATTTTCTAGATTTTTCCAAAGACAATATGAGAAAAATTCTACAGATTTAGATGCATATATTAGAAATAGAACAAGATTGATTATTACTAGAAAAGTAATAAAAGAACTTAGAATTTTATCTGAAATAGATTTTGGTTTTGATAATGAAATATTTGAAGAAGTAATTGAATTGTATGCAGGATTTAGTAAGAGTGCAGATGAAAAAAGAATAAAATTATTCTCTGATCATAAGGCTACAATTAATGCAATAGAATCAAGACTTATAAATAAATCACTTCTTAAATTAGAAGAACAAGTTATAAAAGATTTATATAGTAAAGAGATAATTACTCCAAAATTATATATTAGATTTCAAGAAAATATAGAAAAAGAAATGTATAGTGATATTAGGAAATTTGTATAAAAAAAACAAGACTTTAAAGTCTTGTTTTTTTTTGCATAAAAGATATTGCATTTACAAAAAAAAGTACTAATATCTTTGCACTTTTAATTTTTTATATTTATAAATATGAAAATCAAGGATATAACAAAAAAGGCTGTTATAGTTAAACATGATCTTACATTAAAATGAGTTATGAAAGTCATGACTGATGAAGATGTAAATTGAGCATTAGTTGTTGACTCTGACTGAAAATTGATTTGATCAATTGATATAGTTACTCTATTAAAGGCTATTGTTCCAGAATATGTTTGAGATAGAGATATGTCAGTAGCAGATTTTACTACAGAAAAAGTATTCAAAAGTTTTATAAATGATAATTTAGATAAACTTGCTGATTCTTTTATGTTAGAAAATCCAAAAGTTATAGATGAAACTTCGACTGTTTTACATGCATGTATCACTGTAACAGAATGAAGACAAACTAGAATTCCAGTAGTTGATGCAGATAATAAGCCTATCTGAATTATTACTAGAAGATGAGTAAGAAAATATCTTGCTAAACAAATGGATCTATAATATCTTATATTTTTTAATTGAATCACATATGGAACAAGCAGCACTAGACGCTGTTGTTCATACAGTTTCAAATACAGGTTTTTGGGTGAGTATAATTATATTTGCAATTACATTTGCGATTATATTATCAGAAAGAATCCATAGATCAGTTATTTGACTTTTATGAGCATTAATAATGGTTATAGCTTGAATGTATTTTGGTTTTTATTCACCAGAATTAGCAAAAGAAGCTATAGATTTTAATACAATTGGATTATTATTTTGAATGATGGTAATCGTAGCAATTTTGGAACATACATGAGCATTTCAATATTTGTGAATAAAAGTTGCAAAAAAAACTTGATGAAATTTGTGGAAATTGACAGTTGCATTATGAACTCTTACAACACTATTATCACTTATTTTAGATAATGTAACAACAATTATATTAATAGTACCAATTACTATTATTATTTCTAAAATATTAAAACTTAATCCTACTCCAATATTGATGGCAGAAGCTTTGCTTTCTGATACAGGGTGAGTTGCTACACTAGTTTGAGATCCACCTAATATTATGATTTGATCATATGCTTGATTCTCATTTATGGATTTTATAACCCATTCAATGCCAATAGTAATAGTTGCATGGATATTAACACTTATTACTCTAAAAATAGTTTTTAAAAAAGAGTTTAAGCAAAAACCTAATGAAAAAGCTATTGAAGAATTACAAAGCATGGATGAAAATAAAGCTATTACAGATATGAAGTCTTTAAAAAAGATATTAGTAGTATTAGCTATCGTTGTAGTATTATTCTTTGTTCATCATATGTTTCATATAGAACCATCAATGGTTGCTATAATTTGAGCTGCTTTAGCCTTGATACTTGTTTCAGCAACTAAAGACCCTCAAAAAATATTAGAAAAGTTAGAACTATCAGTATTGTTATTCTTTTGAGCTTTATTTGTAATAGTTTGAGGTTTAGAACATGCAGGTGTATTAGAAATGTTAGCTGAAATGATTACCTCATGAGCTAATGATAATCTATTTTTAACAGCATTAATTATACTTTGGGTATCAGCTATATTATCTGCACTAGTAGACAATATTCCTATGACTGTTGCTATGTTACCAATTATAGGTTATCTTCAATATGAAGCCCAATTACCATGAGTAGAATTGCTACGGTGGGCTCTTGCATTTGGTGTATGATTTGGTGGTAATGCATCACCTATTTGATCAACTGCAAATGTAATAGTAGTTTCAAAATCTGAACAAACAGATAATCCAATTACATTTGTAGGTTGGATGAAAGCATGACTATCTACTGCATTCGTTTCTCTGATGGCTGCAACTGGATGATTATATATTATGCACTCGTTCTTTATGTAAAAAAGAAGACATTATGTCTTCTTTTTTTTGCAAAAAATTATAAATCTATTAAACTTATTTTAATTACTTGAAAAATATTATATACATATGAAAATTGATAATATTACTCTAGCTTTTGGAAACAAAGTAGTACTTAGAGATATAGATTTAGAAATTAAACCAGGAGAGTTTATTTTCTTTATTGGTTATTCATGAAGCTGAAAAACTAGTTTAATTAGATCTCTTATATGAGATTTTAAACCTGCTTCTTGAGATGTTATTTTGGACAATAATTTAGCATTGTATAAATGAATGACAGAAGAAACTCTATTAAACTATAGAAGATGAATCTGAGTAATTTTTCAGGATTATAAATTATTAGAATCTAAAAAAGTTTATGAAAATGTAGCATTTGCTATGGAAGTATGTTGATATAACGATAGTATAATTAGAAAAAAAGTACCAGAAGCTTTAGAAAAAGTATGATTATTAATTAAAAAAGACAAATTTATATTTGAGCTTAGTTGATGAGAAAGACAAAGAGTAGCTATTGCTAGGGCATTAGTTCATGATCCACAAATAATTATATGAGATGAACCTACTTGAAATCTAGATCCAGAAACAGCTAAAGAAATAATGGATATATTTTTAGATATTAATTCTGATTGAAAAACTGTTATTATGGCAACTCATGATGAAAATATTGTTAATATTTTAAATAAGAGGGTTGTAGCATTTCAAGATAAGAAGGTAGTAAGTGATAATGAAAAGGGTAAATATGTATTAAAATAAAAAGAGATGAGTTTAACTCATCTCTTTTTAATATCATCTAACTATATTTTTCATATTAGTATATGAACTTCTCATATTTCTATAACTATTTATAATAGCATAATCTACTTCTCAAAAATTATTATTTAATTCTTTTATTCTCAAATAAAGAAAATATTTATTTGTATGATAAATGAAGTTATTATAATTTGTAACAATTCAATTCATTTGATAATATTCATATTCTCAATTTCTATATTGTTCCATGAAGCCACTTTTTAAACCAGTGTTTACATCTTTTAAATTTCTATACATTATATTATATTTTTCATTACTGAAATGAATATAGTCTAATTCATTTAAATTTAAAGTATATTCTTCTACTCAATAATTTAAGTCTAATAAATTTTCAATATATCATTCTGAAGCAAATGTATTAGATAAGCTTGAAAAAATAAAACTAAGAGATATAATAGCCAAAATAATTTTTTTCATATAAAAAATGATTAAGAATTTAATATAAGAGATTTATACTTAAAAAACACTAAATGTCAAATAATTATTATGATACATTATGAGTAAATAAATCATCATCAGCTGATGAAATTAAAAAGGCTTACAGAAAGAAAGCTATGGAATACCATCCTGATAGGAATAAAGGAGATAAAACAGCAGAAAAAAAATTCAAAGATATAAATGAAGCTTATTCTACATTGTCTGATTCTAGCAAGAAAAAACAGTATGATATGTTTGGAAAAACATGATGAGCAGCTACTGGTGGTGGAAATCCTTTTGGATGATGAACTTCTGGTTGATATTCAAGTGCCTGATTTTGAGGTTTCGAAGATATGTTTTGATGATGAGCTTGATCAAGTAGAACTCAATCTTCAGGATTTGATTTCAATATAGAAGATTTATTTTGATGATCAGCATGAGGATGAAGGAAAACAAGAACAAAACAAGAAAAACCTAAAAAACCAGTTTCTCTAGATTTTGAAAAAATTTATGAAGTTCCAATTTTTGATTTAATCTTAGGTTGTTCTATAGAAATTAAATGAGTATATTGAAATACTAAAAAAATAAAAATAGCTCCATCTACTAAGCCATGATCTAAACTTAGAGTAAAATGATTTGGTAAAAAAGAGCCTGGAAAAGAATGAAATCTAATAGTTAAGCTTGAGGCAATAATGCCAAAACATATTAGTGATGTAGATATGAGTATGTTAGAGAGGATTAGGGAGAATATTGGGTATTAGTTAAAAACTATAAATATTTAATAGTAAAGCCATTTTTTTTAAAAAAATGGCTTTATTATTGTAAAAAAATATAATAAACTTACAAAAACTTATAAATTAAAACTAGTTTATGAATATACAAAAAAAAGCTTTTACCTTAGTAGAATTAATAGTAGTAATAACAATACTAGCTATATTATGAACAATTGCCTTTATATCATTACAGTGATACTCAACTCAAGCTAGAGATTCAACTAGATTATCAGATATTTCTACGATGAAAACATCTCTAGAATTATTTCACTTATGAGCATGAAAATATCCTCAACCTACGGATGGAGTTGCAATAACATATAGTTGATGAACAGTATGGACGCAATGAACTTTTTGAGCTTCAGTATTTGTGAATGTAGATAAACTAGATAAAATACCAACAGATCCATTAACAGATAAAGAATATACATATTCAGTTACTACAAATGAATACGAATTAGCATGAATGCTAGAGTGAGACCCACTTACATTTAATCCATATATGTTAGATGGAGCTT
>CAXBVF010000024.1:0-15669 GCA_963979005.1 uncultured Candidatus Altimarinota bacterium
GTTCAAAATTAAGTCTCAACATAGTTTCATCAACTTCTTTTAATCTTACTTTTATTTCTTCTCATAATCTATATCTTTTTCAAGTAGATAAATCAACATGCTCTTGTAAACTTTCTACAAATTCACTTCTATCAAGTTCTACAAATCATTCAGAAGTATCTTTTAAAGCAACAAAAAATCATTTTTGTAATACTCAACTAATAACTCAATCAAATTCTTCTCAAACTTTGTCTTTATAAAACTGAACTGTATAATAATCCCTGACTTTGTATTCTAATTTTTCTGCTTTTCTTTCTTTATCAGAACAATGTTTAGAAACTTTTTCGAGTAGATTTTCATAGTATAACACTCTAGATTTATTTAGTTTTCATGCTAATTTTTCTTTTATAATTCTATGGATTTGAAGATCGGGATATCTCCTAATTGGAGAAGTAAAATGACTATAAAAACTAAGTCATAAACCAAAATGTCAGAAATTTTCTTTACTATACACTGCTTTTGAGAGAGCTCTCAATACTGCTTTTTCTAAGAACATTTTTTTCGCCTCATCTAGTTTAGAAACACTATTTAATAAATTTGAAAATTCTTTAGTATTACCATTTTTAAATTGAAATTTTATTCAAAATAAATTAAGAGTATCTTGAAGTTTTATCAAATCTTCTCATTTTGGTTCTTCATGAATTCTATACAAAAATGGAAAACTAGAAAACTCACGACTCACAGCTTCATTAGCACTTATCATAAACTCTTCTATCAATTTATTTGAATCATATCTAGGATATTCTTTTATTGATTCTGGATTTCATTCAGCATCCAATATAATTTTTGTCTCTGGAAATTCAAAATTGAGCACTCAAGTTCATTCTCTATAAGTTTTTATTTTTTCTTTTAATTCATTAGATATTTGAAGTTTTTTTATTAATTCAGTAGTTATTTTTCATCAGAATAATAAAGTTTTTCATTCCTTTAAAGAACCTCTCTCTTGAATTCTCTCTCCCTTGGGAGGGAAAGAGGCTACATTTTTATGTTCTTGCTCCCTCTCCTTTGGAGGAGAGGGTTGGGGTGAGGTTAATATTTCATCTACTTCTCCATAAGTTAATCTAAAATCACTAGAAATAATAGATTCAT
The DNA here is from genome assembly GCA_963979005.1 of uncultured Candidatus Altimarinota bacterium. Classification (GTDB taxonomy): domain Bacteria; phylum Patescibacteriota; class Gracilibacteria; order BD1-5; family UBA6164; genus UBA6164. The sequence goes on from CAXBVF010000024.1 coordinate 1,129, forward strand.
ATACCTTTTGTGACTGTATTTTTCAATTATTTCAAATAGTCATTTCACAAGTAAGAGTAAGTTTCTGAGTATTTGGATTTAAACTACATAAATCATTACTAAGTTTTTCTGGTAGCATAGGTATCACTCTATCTACAAGATAAGTAGATGTAGCTCTTTTATATGCCTCTGTATCAAGTAAATTTCATTCTTTCACGTAATCAGAAACATCAGCAATATGTACATATAATTTATATCATCATTTTTCAAGTATTTTTATAGAAATAGCATCATCCAAATCTTTTGCATCAGCTCAATCAATGGTAAATGTAAATAATTTAGTTAAATCTTCTCTTGCGCCCTCTCTTCTCAAAGGAGAGGCTTGGGGTGAGCTTATTTTTTCTGCATAACTTATAAGCTCATCACTAAAATTAATTCTAGCTCATCACTCAATTATTAATCATAGAACATCTATTTTTTTATCTCATTTTTTTCAAATAATTTCTTTTATTACTCATTCTGGATTTTTTCATTTCCAGTCAGTTACATAAACTCATACGATATCACTAGCTTGTGCCTCCATACTAAATTTACCTGGAACAAAAATATCAGTTTTTACACTTGGATTATTAGGAACAACAAATCAGAATCTATTATCTTTTCCAGGTCTATATTCTCAAACTATTAGATCTAATTTTCTCTCTATTACACGAATTACTGTAGCCTCTTCTTTTCATTTAAATACTTTTGTAGTAGCCTCAACTTTATCTCAATCTAATGCTCCATTTTTATTATCAGAAAATACAAAAAATCATTTATCTATTCATTCAACATCAATAAATCAAAAGTCTCCTCTTCATTGTGAGAATACTCATTCAATAGTATTTTCATTTTTTTCTTTTACTACTATTTTGTATTTTTCAATAATTTTTACTACTTTTGCCTCTCTACTTTTTCACTTAGTATTTTTTATTTCTACTACCTCTACCATATCTCCATTTCAAGCATTTTTAGAATTTCTAAGAGCCACAAAAAAATCATCTTTATTTTTCTGTTTATCTTCAGGTATTACAAATGCAAAATTTTCTTTTTTATCAAATTTTCAAATAATTGTATTATTTTCTTTCATTATAATTTTATTTTAAATATCCTACTCATTATAACTTTTACAAAAAATTTGCAAAAAAATACTTTTATATATAATAAAGACGCGTCAAATGATGCTATATGGGGCCCTTCACGGGGCTCCACCATAGTTTATACTAAATATGCCTGGATGGTGGAATTGGTAGACACGAGGGACTCAAAATCCCTTTTCTTCGGAAGTGAGGGTTCGATTCCCTTTCCAGGTACCATAAAAGATTTAAAAAAGATTAACTTAAATTATAGTTAATCTTTTTTTTTATAAAGAGCCACCTATATTCAACCATTTTTTGACTTTTTACTAAATTTATGTTTAAATAATAATATATTAAATATAATGAACTATGGAAGAAGTAATAAACATATATTTACAAAATCCTATATGACAAACATTTTGATTAATTTGAATGATATGAGCAATAATTGCTTTTACACAAAAAAATGATAAAAATGTTATTAAAATATTAGCAATAGCTAATGTTTTTTGGGTTATTCATTTTTTATTAATGTGATTGTATACTTGAGTTGTTATGGTATTAGTTGCAATAATTAGATTATATTTATCACTTAAATTTAATAAAAACTTTAAAATATTTATATATATTTCGTTAATAACTTTAATAGTTTGAATATTAACATTTAAAGATTATTCATCAATATTCCCTATACTAGCATCACTTTTAGCTACATATGCATTTTTCTATTTAGAAAGAATAAGGTTGAGATTAGCTTTATTATTATGTTCAAGTTTTTGGCTTAGCTATAATTATATCCATTTCTCTATATGATGAATAGCAACAGAAAGTATACTACATGTAGTTCATTTAATAACAATATATAGGATTATATTCTATAAACAAAATATAATATCATATTTAAAATCTAAAATAAAAATTGATTATGATAGATATTTAACAATTGTAGATTTTATAAGAATAAGATTCAAAGCTAAAAAGAAATAAATTAACAGCATAAAAAAAAGATTAGCTTAAAATTAAGTTAATCTTTTTATTATTATAAATATTTATATAACATTTTTCATCATTCATAAATATAATTTATATTATTATCATAGTTATCTGGTAAGTATGGAACAGTATCATTATGATTTAAAGAATCCACAATCTCATCTTTCCATAATTTAGAAATAAGCTCTAGTGCCTGATTTATTGTACGGGATACTCATAAGGTTTGTGTAATTTTACATATTATTTTATTTATTTTTTCTTTTTCTTCATTTAGTTTATTAATTTCAGCCTTTTTAAAAGCAACATCTACACTATCAAAACTATGAACTAATTTTATTTCATCTATCTTATTCTGTATAAAGCTTTCAATATTAAATAAATAAAATCAAGGCATTAAATAATCCTTAAATAATTTTTTTAATTTTTCTTTATCTATCTTTGACTCTCAAATAAGCTTATAATGTTCTCTATTCTTTCATGGTAAATTATTATAAAAATCTTGTTTAGGTCAAAAAACATTAGATTTAGCCTGTCCCCAACTTGCAGACAATTCATCAAGATAAAACATTTGATTCTCATATCTTTCGTAATCTATAGTCTTGATAGAAGGATGAGCTGAATCTAAATTAATAGAATCAGAAAACATATTACTAATTAATTCAGAATCCTCAGCAACATATGAACTTTTACTAGAAAATCAAGATGTTGGATCAGAGAACCTATTTGCTGTTTGGAAATCAAGCTTATTATTATTTCTAAGTAATTCATCTCATAAAGTAGTATTTAAGTGATGTTGGAATTCATGGTGAAGAGTCGTATCAGGAGAAACATTATCTGTTCTTTCAGATTTATTAACATCTATTCATAAAACAGAAAATGAAACTCAATTATATGCTACATGATTTTTTGATCATCTACCTGTATTTTTAAAATAATCTGGAGTTTTTTTTGATGAATCATAAATACACACTAAAGCTCATCACACAACTACATAATCACTTGATCATTCAAATCTTCAACTAGATCATTTATAAAAAGTTAAAGCTGTTTCATTCATTTTTTTAATAACTTCATTTTCTGAACTAAGTATATTTAATTCAAGTAAATCTGACCTATCAATTCTTCCAGAATCATTTATTGAAACTTTGTTTCTAAACATTAATTGAATAGAGTGAAGAAAATCAATCATAGAAACAAACTCATTATTAACATCAATTATATTATGAGTATTTTTTGATTCATCATTAGTTATATATTTTTCACTTCATCCTGGTTTATCTAACATAAAACAAATATTTATAATTATTAATTTTATTTTAACACATTATTTAAAAAATTTCAAAATAGAGATAAATATTAGAACAACTTGAATTTTTCCAATACTTCTGTATTATTTAAGTAATAATTTTTAAAAATAAATATGTTTCAGAAAATAAAGAAAAAAATAAAATTACTTAAAATACTAGGAATAATTATTGCATCATTATTTGTATTAATGATTATCACTAATATATATTTAAACTACAAAGTAATAAAGTTAGAAAATAATATAGAAAAACTAAATCTTAGTATTTTTGATACAATGGTTAATTAATTTGACTTATATATAAATCACTATATATTTTGCAAATTAAAAATAAACTAAAAAATGAAAAAAATAGAAGAACAACAATGGACAAATATTTGAAAAGCAAACTATGATACTGAAACATTAATTAGATTGTTTTGAAGTGAGCAAAGATGAATTAACTATATACAAAATCTAAAACCAAAAATGCCATATGATATAATTAATTATCAAGAATATTATCGTATATATGTAAAAGAGAAAATTGAAAATTCAGTAAAATAAAAAAGCTAAATAATATTTAGCTTTTTTATTTTACTATTCTCACAATAACTCAATCAGGATTTTTTCATCAAGTTTTAATAATTTTTACCTCAACAATATCACCATTTTTTGCTCAATTTTTTCTAGATCCTGCAATAAAGATATCACTGTTTTTTCATTCATCCGGAATTACAAAACCAAACTTATCATTATCCTTATATTTTCATACTATTAACTCATCCTCGGTTTCAAAAATCTTCACTACTATCGCTTCATCTTTTCACTTGAATTCAATTATTTCAGCTTTTACTTTATCTCAATCCTTAGCTCAGTTTTTCTTATCACCATAAACAAAAAAACCTTTTTCACGTCATTCAACATCTATAAATCCAAAATTTCAATCTCAACCTGAATAAATTCATTCAACAAATTTAGCTTTTTTTTGAGGACTTCTTCAAAAAACCTTTATTATCTTTGCCTCAGGCTTTTTTCATTTATATTTTTTTAATTCTCTAGCCTCAACCTTGTCTCAATCTTGAGCTAATCAGAAATTATCTTTATCTATATAAAAATCTCCTCCATAATATTCCCTATCTTCTGGAATAAAAAATCAAAAATCATCTCATCCTTGAAATTTTCAAATCATTAATTCATTTTCCTTTGTTTTTTTCATTTTTTTTAATAAAAAATTAATTCTCGTGAATAATAACTAAAAATAAGAAATAATCAATATTATAAAATTTGCAATTATATTTTTATGTGTATAATAGGTATATATTATTAATAATTACTCAATTTATGTACCTATGCAGCAACTGTTGAAATGAATCATTAAAATGGCAATGACAATGTGGTTTTTGTAAAGAATGGAGTACTTTAAAAGAATTTAAAGAAGCTAAAATTTCATGAGCAACATGAACTAGTAAATGAGAAGCCAAAGAGCTAGCAAATATAAAAGAAATTAAAAAAGACTCTTCCCTAGAAAAAATTATAACTAAGTCTAGTGAATTAAACAACGTACTAGGATGATGAATTGTTCCTGGATGAGTAGTCTTATTATCATGAGAACCATGAATCTGAAAATCAACAATTACCCTGCAACTTGCAAATTATGTAAAAGAAAAAATAATATATATTTCATGAGAAGAAACTCCATATCAAATATCGAGTAGAGCTAGTAGACTAGATGTAAAATCTGATAATATGCTAGTTCTTTGAGAATCATGCATAGAAAATGTATTAGAAACTCTAGCAAAAAATCCTTGTAAAATTCTAATTATAGATTCTATCTCTGTAATGCATTCTAGTAATATTACTTGAGTAGCATGAAGTATAACTCAAGTTAGATATATCACAGAATTACTTGTAACATATGCAAAAACAACAAACACAGCAGTCTTTATAATCTGACATATAAATAAAGACTGAAATCTTGCATGACCAAAAACACTGGAACATATGGTAGATACAGTATTATATTTTGAATGAGATAAATATGATAATCTAAGAATATTGAGAGCACTTAAAAATAGGTTCTGAGCAACGTCAGAAATAGGTATTTTTTCTATGTGAGAAAAGTGATTAATAGATCTTAAAAATCCATGATTAGAATTCATTAATAGTTCAGAAGCAACTATTTGATCTAGTTTATCAATTACTATAGAATGAACTAGACCTATTATTATAGAAACTGAAAGTCTTACAACATATACAAAATTTGGTTACCCTAAAAGGTCAGCTAGATGAATTAATTCCTCTAAGCTAGATTTAATCGTAGCTGTACTATGAAAATATAGCCAAATAAAGCTAGAATCTCATGATGTGTATACAAACATAGCCAGATGATTAAAAATAGAAGAGCCTTGAATAGATTTGAGTTTAGCGGCATCTATAATTTCTAGCAAACTAAACAAAGCACTTGCAAAAGACTCAATATATGTATGAGAAATATCTTTGACAGGAAAAGTCAAAAAACCAATACACCTAGAAAAAAGAATAAAAGAAGCAGAAAAAATGTGATTTGAAAATATTTATTGCCCAAAAACAGATATAAAAACTAGCAAATCAAAAATTATTATGGTTAATAGTATAGTCGATTTAGTTTGATTTTTGAAATAAAATTATTATTAAAATAATTAATTACATGCAGCACATGTAAATGTAGCACCATCAACTTCATCAAAAGTTATAACTATAGGAGTAGATCATCCACCTCAAGAAACTATAGCATCTGGACTTCATAAAATTTCAACTAAATCTAAATTTAAAGCATATTTTACTGTAGAAGTAGATACAAATTTATCATTATCTGTTGGTGTAACAGTATCTATTGTCATAGATGTAATAGTATCAATTGCCTTACTTTTTCATATAATTTTTGTTCCAGAATATACATCTTTTACACTTTGTAACAAAGTAACTTGAGTAGTTAAGTCATGAGTAAGATTATCCAAAGAACCTGAATATAATAATAGTCATCATGTATTTACTAAATTTAAAGCTTCTGATTCTCCAACAGCTTTAAATATAGATCATTTATAACTATGAGGTAAATTAGAAAATCCATTATATGCTAATCTACTATTATTCAATAATACCATAAGATCAGTATCATCTATATCTCAACTAATAATTGTAGGAATAGCCAGTACAATAACTCAATTTCAATTATTAACTCTAGCCATAATACCATTATAATTTCAGCTTATATATGCTTTAGCATCCTTAGTTCAATCTGCATATGATTCAGATATCAAACTATTATCTAGAGCAGTAAGTGATCACTCTAATATTGTTCATAATTCATACTCTTGTCATAGATTTAGCACTGAATATGTAAATTTTCTTTCTACTAATGGATCTGTAGGAAGATCATCTAACTTATTATCAATAATAGTTAATGTAGTATCACCAAAAATTCATTGAGTCCATACTTCAGCTCAAGAATATGTTATTTGTACTCAGTCAGTTGGTAGTGGATATTTTCAAGAATCAAGTTCGAATAATTCAAGTGAAGTTTTTATACTAGCTATATCACTCACTCTCAAACTATCTCTAGCAGATTTAGAATATCATTGTAAAGATATATAAGCTATTACTCACAAAATTGCTAATATAACGATAACAACTATCAATTCAACAAGTGTAAATGCTTTTTTATTCTGTTTCATTTATTCAATTTATATATAATATAATAATTATCTCTTTTTCCTTTAATTTGTCAAAATTTAGAGACAATTATAACTTGACTAATAATATATATCTGTAAACATAAAAAAATAGCTAATTAGCTATTTTTTATTTAGATAAATATTCTTTTAAAGGAGCAAAAACAATCTGTGACCACCCTTCAACATCATAATCTCATGACCCTATCATATCTTCTAATTTAGTTAAATTTACAAATTCTCCATTATCTAATTCTCCATCTAATAATTCAAAATTGGAATTATGAACTCTAACAATATATGCTGCTCAAATATGTACTTTTGAAACTTCACTTGTCTCGTCATTAATATATCAAATAGCTTCTACACTTTTAACATCTTTTTCTTTTATATTTAATTCTTCTTCTATCTCCCTAACTAATGAATCACTTATAGGATTAGTTAAATCTTCATCTTCTCTTTCTATATGACCTCATACTCAAAAAGCAATTTTATCATGTAATCTTTTATCTCAAGCATTACTCCCTGCTCATCATCTTTTATAAACAAAAATCTCATTTTCATCATTCAATACAATTCAATATCAAATAGGTTGCTTATAATCAAAATTTACTTCCGCTTCTCACCTAATCATATATTCGTAATTTTCTAAAATGTTTTTTTCAAAATTTACTTCAGAATTAAGATAAAATTTAGTTTCCTTGTTCATATCACCAAAAATAGCCTTATTTGAAACCACCATTATTTCCCTCTTCATTTTATCCTTTACTACTTGATTCATTGTTATTTTATAATTAATAAGTATATTAATAAATATTAACAATTTAAATTAAATTGCAACACTTTATGAAATATCTATTATACTTACTCTGAACAATATATTTAATTTGATGAATTGCATTTTTCAATCTTTTATTTACATGAGAAAAAAATAATATAAATATTGAACAAATAAAAGATAGTATAGTAATAATTATACCAGAAGAAAAACTAATAAGTTACAAAGATAATCCTAAATGAGTTATAGAAAAAAGTAAAAGTTATTGAATGTGAGCATGAATTCTTACTAATTCTAACTGAACAATAATTACAGCAAATCATGTAATAGAAAATGATAAAATTGACTATATATTACTACATAATAATATAGAATATGAGTTTGAAATTTTGTCCAGAAATATAGAAAAAGATTTAGCCACTATAAAAATTTTAACAAAAGAAAATCTGAAATTCAATTATTTAAAAATATGAAAAAATATTGATATTTGAGAACAAGTAATTAGTTTCTGAGTAGATACAATAAATACAAAAATTATATATAACACTTGAACTCTAATAAGTAAAAAAAATAAGCTAGAAAATATTTCTAACTTACTTGAAATTTCAAACACACTAAGTCCTTGATTTTCATGATGACCAATAGTTAATAAGGTTTGAGAGCTAATAGGAATTAATTATGCAATATCTGAAGGGAAAAATTATTGAATATATTTAAAATAAATCACTACTATTTATTTTCCTCTCAATTCATTAGATAAATTATTTATTTCATCATTATCAAATATTCAGAAATCAAATTCTCAATCAACTGACAATATATTTAAAATCTGAGCATGAATTCAATGTATATCTAATTTTCAACTTGGCATTGGATTATCTAATATATTAAGAATTTTTGCGTTTCATGCTGCTAATATAAAAGAAGTATAAATTTCTTTAAAATGATTTTGAATTCTTTTATCTTCCACAGTATATCACATTATAAACTTATTATACACAATTGTATTATAAAAAGGTAGTGATTTCTCTACCATATCATCTAACTTAAAAACTAATTCCATAAGTGAATTAATAATTTCCTTTTCTTCATCAGAATAATTCAAAAGATCCTCTACATCAAATAAAGTATTACTTGAAAGATTCTTTACTTGTAAATGTATATCAATTGGTTTATTTGAAATATCTAATCCATCCTCCCTAGTAACGTAATCTCTTTTTAAATTTAAATTACTTGCTGACATAGTTATTTTTTATTTATTAAATTACCCTAAGTATTTCCTCTATTGTAGTATATCATTTAATTGCCTTTAATATACCATCCTCTTTCATAGTAATTAAATCTCAATCTCTAGCTGTTTTTATAATCTCTTCAGTAGTAGCTCATTCTCTAATCAAGTCTCTTAACGCTTCATTTAACGAAATTATTTCATAAATTCAAATTCTTCAAGCATAACCACTTTTATTACATTTTTCACACCCCGCTCATTCATATAATTTTATGTTTTTAGCTGGAATATTACTCATTCATATTTCCTTCATCATATTTTCTATAATACTGATTTCTAAAGGAGTTCTTTCTTTTTCTCTTTTACAATGAGGACAAATCCTTCTTACAAGTCTTTGGGCTATAATTGTATCAAGTGCAGATGCTAAAACATAAGGTTTTAATCACATATTAACTATACGGTCTAGAGTTTCTGCTGCTGATTTTGTATGCAAAGTAGATAGCACCAAATGACCTGTCAAACTAGCTTGAGTTGCTGTTTCTAGAGTATCTTTATCCCTAATTTCTCATACCATTATAATATCAGGATCTTGTCTTAAAAGAGCCCTTAATCATGTTTTAAATGTAAATCATTTTTTTTCATCTACTTCAGATTGAATAACTCAATCAAGCTGATATTCTATTGGATCTTCCAAAGTAATAACTTTTTTTGCTCTTGTATTTAGTTTTGCTAAGATAGTATAAAGAGTAGTAGTTTTACCTGAACCAGTTGGTCAAGTAACTAAAATCATACCATTATTTCTCGTAATTGCCTTTTCAAGCATTCTTTTTGTAGTCCAAAAAAATCATAATTTATCAAAATCTATAATTGCATTTGTATTATCAAGTATTCTACAAACTACATTTTCATTATTTCAAACTGGAAGTGTAGAAACTCTCACATCGATCTTTCTTTCTTCAATAGCCATAGAATACTTTCAATCCTGAGGTATATCGCTAATATTTAGCTTCAAAGATGAAGAATATTTAAGTCTTTCAAGAATAGGCTTATATTCTTTGTGTGTTAATTTAAAAATATCAACCAAAACTCCATCAATTCTGAACCTAATAACTACATATGTTTTAAAAGTATCATAATGAATATCAGATCATCATAAAATCAATGATCAAATAGTTATATCCCTTAAAGCATCATCTGTTTTTTGTGCTATTAAAGCTTTTTTTACTTGATCTTCTATTTTTTTGAATTTATCAGAAAAGTACTCCCTTTTATCTTCTTTTTCTAGGATTTCTTCTTTTAATAAATCTGATACTTTTTTGGTTTTTGCAACAACCATAACTTGTAATTTATAACTAATAAATATAATTAAGTTAATTTTAACATAAATCCATATTTTATGCAAAAAACCAACATAAAAGCATCTATATTAATCTGGGCAATATTTTTGAGCTTAATAATAAGTGTAACTTTCATATCAGTAAGCACGAAAATAAATAAAAATTTAAGAGAAAATTATAGTCTAACTGATAAAATAAACTTAGAAAACGAGATTGGAAACATAATAAATAGCTGAAGTATAGATTGAAACTTTACAAGTCAATATTTAAATACTAATGAAAAAATAATATTTGATAGTAGTGCTAGACGTATATTATCATTAAAACAATGAGAATCTCATATATCGAAAATAAATAATGACAGTGATATATCAATAAAAATACTAAATTGATGACCTCTCATATATGAAAATAATTCTTCAACATGAATAATCTCAAACACAGCAATTTTTACAGTTACAGCTTGAGACTTAAATCTATATAATTTATGAGGATATACAAAATTTTGAATAAGCTCAGATATAAAAACAAATTTTCTATCTGAGTATACAAATTACAAAATAATAAAAAAAATCTGAAATAAAGAAATAATTAAATCAAAATGAACTATTAAAAACTTTTAATTTTTCTACATTTATATATAATAAAAATATAGTAACAACTTTCTTTGAAATATAATATTTTTTAGAAATATAAAGAAAAAATAAAATATAAAAATAACTAATTCTAAACAAAAATTAAATGAAAAAAATACTATCATTTATCATACTCACATTTATTCTCTTTAGTAATTATATTATTACAAATGCGGAGGAAGATGAAGAAAATAAATCGTCTTTTACTTTTGAATCTGACTATAAATTATATGAGGAAAGAGTAGCTAATATTTGTAGTCCATATGAATATATAGAATGAACAAAAGATAAAATAAAGTTTATAACAACTATAAAAGATGAATATCCAGAAATAACTAATGAAAATACTTATTTTTTACCAGAAATAAAGAACACACATAGAAATAATATGAATAATATTTATAAATGTGCATTACTATTAGTACAAAAAAAAGCTCTATTATTAATTAATAATGATTTAACAAAAGAAAATGCTAGTTTAGCAAAAAAGATTTCTCCAAAAATAGATGAAAAGGTAAATAAAATAAAATTATCATTCAAAAGTTTTGATTGTATAGACTCAAAAGAAGAGGATTCAATGCAAAAATTAAATGTATTGCGTCAAGCTACCTATCAAACATGTAAATACATAAGTTATTTAGAATATGTAAAAGAAACTAATAAACAACTTAAAAATATTGCACCAAAAGAAAGAGATAAATTTTACATATGAGAAATTATTGAAAGAGAGTTAGAAAGAGAAACAGAATTAGATAATGAGATAGAACACACTTACAGAGTATTCCCCCTTGCATTCCATGCATATACAGAATATGAAAACAATATAACAATACATTTTCTACTAGAATTAATAAAAGAAGATTACATTAGCCTAAGACAAAAATTACACAGTGCCTTAAACCCTATAAATCAAGTAGTATACAAAATAAGTAATGCTATGAAAAAATAAAAGCATAAATTGACTTTATGTTTTTTTATTTTACTATCATAGTATATTAATTTAAATATACTATGAATTTATTCAAATATTTTTGAAAAACAGTAACTAATGAAACACTTCATTTACCTGCTAATGTATGAAATAATACTGATGTATTAGCAGTAATAGATATGCAAACTGTATTTATTAATGATTTTCTTAAATCAGATGTTTCAGAAGAAGAAAAAGGATATCCAGAACTACTAGTAAATAATATAGTTAAACGCATAGAAACTACTCTTAATAATAATTGAGTTATACTATTAGTTGAATCATGAAGTTATTGAGAATCAGTTAAGGAAATTCAAGAAACTATAGAATGAGATATGGATAGGATTATAAGCCTAGAAAAAAATAGTAATTCTTTACTTGATAAGTATAATAGATCAATTAATAAAACAAAAGCTGAATTAAAAGAATTAAAAAAAAGACAAAAATTAATAACAGCCTGTTGAATTAATACATCTTTTTGCATAAGTCAAACAGCTAACGATATGCAACGCATGTGATTCGAACTAAAGCTCCCGATTTGAACTACAATGAATTTACCAGTTAAGGATTTTACATATAGGAACAAATTGCAATACGCTCTAACAAAATATAACAAATGAACAATAACTGATATGATTGATTTTGAAGGTGAACCAAATAATTTAGAATTATTATCTAGCTATTTATAAAAAAAGAGATTCAAATTTGAATCTCTTTTTTTAATCTACATATATATATCAATCTATAGTTCTATCATTTTTTAATACCTTACGATATGTAACCTCATTAAGTCTTCTATAATTCATATCACTTACAATGATATGTGTACTAGTAACGTCCATTACTATCCCTACATGTCCATATTTCGGGTTATATCATCTACCTGTAAATTGTACTATTGATCATACTGTTGGAGTTTGTCATGTTGGGTGTCATTTTGCTTCTGCATTTCTTATCCACTGATTAGCATTTCATCTCCAATTTACGTTTTTATAAGAAGCAACATAATAAGTACAGTTTCACCAAACTCATGAATATGGTTTTCTCCATACAAGCTTATATTGACCTGATTGAGCAACATATTGACTGCTAGATCTAGCAGGAGTTGTTTTCTTGGTATATGTAGTAGTTGGTTTTTTATAAACTGGCTTAGGGACAATTTTTATAGCACCAGGTATTACAATAACTTCTCATGTAATTAATCATCAATCTTCTAAACGATTTTGTTCTACTATTTTTGACTCTTCTATATCATATTTTTTTGCAATAGCTCAAACAGTATCACCAGATTTAACTTGATGTATAATACCAGTAACTGGTGGTACTTTTATAATTTCTCCTGGTTGAAGAGTATGATTCTTTGAAAAGTCATTAGCCCAATATATTGAATTTGTTGAAACTCTAAATTTATATGAAATAGAATAAAATGATTCTCAACGTTTTACCTCATAATCTAAAATTTCATTTGTTCATGCTAAGTCTCTTTCATCATCCAAAATTGTATTTACAGATATAAATGAATCTGTTGACTCTAATATAGGAAGATTCATTTCTTCTTCTACATCATCCCCTCAAAAATATGATTCTATAATAGAAGACTCATCAATATCTCATCTATAAAATTCATATCTCGATGTATTATACATGAAAGATGCAAGAGTTGGATAAATTGGAACGATTAAAAGAACAATAAAAATAGCAATATTATAATTATTATTTGTATATTTTTTATGTATTACCTTTTTATTTGAATCTAAAAAGCTTTCTTTAATTATTCTAAGATGTCTATTTAAACGAGCCTTTATATTAATCTTAGTTTTATTTCTTTTTGACAAAATTCTTATTTAAAAAATAAATAATTAATACTTTAATCTAATATTGTTTCCATCTATTAACCATAATAAATATAGTTAAGAAACCATTAAGAAAATATGTATTAAAAAAATCTTATTTCTCACATATATTATATATGAGAAATAAGATTTTCAAAATTTACTTTGCTATTTTTTATTATGCAACAGATAATACTTCTAATTTAGTTAAATGAGCTCTAAACCCTTTGTTTCTAGTATATCTTTTTTTAGATTTCTTTTTAAATACTCTAACCTTGTCTCCTTTAAATTGTTCAACAACTTTAAGTTCAACTTTAGATCATTTAACAGTTGGTACACCAACTTTAGTTTCTTTCCCCTCAGCATCTGATATTAATAGAGCTTCTTGAGTAAAAGTAGAATTAACTTCTTTATCTTGTTTTTTTACATCAATTTGATCCCCCGCTTGTACAGTAAATTGATTTCATCCTAATTCGATTACAGCTAACATAATTTTTTAAATTATTTATATAAATTATATATATATTTAAATCTGCAAAAATAAATATATTTAAATAAAAACCCTATTTTTTATTTTTTGTTTATTATAAGCCCTTACGCTTATATTTATTCAATGGTTGGGATGGTAGGATTCGAACCTACGCATAACGGAGTCAAAGTCCGTTGCCTTACC
>CAXBVF010000025.1:0-15293 GCA_963979005.1 uncultured Candidatus Altimarinota bacterium
ATTCTTGTTTGAGTTATAATACCATTCTGGTGGTTTGATATTAGACAAAAAATACTAATGTGAGACTCTTGAACCATGTTTCTCTGATTTATGCTAGCAACTTTGGCAATTATAGCATGATGAAAAATAGCAACTGTACTAGTTGTATTCTGAATATATTCAGTAGATGCTGTCTATGTTATTATTAGGAGATTGATAAAAAAGAAAAACCCTCTTAAATGAGATTTTAGTCACCTTCATCATAGACTTCTAAAAATTTGATTGACAAAAAAACAGGTTTTATGACTTATATATTCTCTATCATTTCTTTTTTGACTAACAGCTTTATTTTTAGACAGAAACTGAAAAATAATAGTTTTTTTAATAATAGTTGCTGTTGTAATTTTTATCAATAAAATAGTTGAAACAATAATAAAAAATAATGTTTTAAATAAATGAAAAAAAACATGAAAGCATTCACATTAATAGAATTATTAATAGTTATATCAATAATAACTATTATTTCTGCTTCGTGAGTTTTTTATTTTTTAGATTTTGTTTATGAACAAGAAATAGGACAAAAATTAACTATAGTTGAAGATAATCTTAGCGACCTAGACAAAAACATAAAAAATTATAATATATTTGATTACGAACTACACTTAAATACGTCTACAGGATCAAGATGATATATTACATATATTAATAACTTTGATTTACCATATAATCAAGTTATAAATTTTGACTCTAGAACTTGAAGTGGAATATTATCTACAAACTGAACAGCTTTAGAAACATGGAATATTAAATGATATCAAGATGAAAAACTATTAATAAATACAAGTACAGGAGCAGATGAGCTACTAAACTTTGATTACAACAAAGAGCAATACTACAAAATAGTATCTACTTTCACATGAATAGTCTTAAATGAAATTGACATAAATTATTTTTCAGAAGATAATCTATACCCTGAGAATAACAAATTATTAGAATTAATTTCTATAAATTCTAATGAAGATAAAAGTTGAACAGATTATTCATCAATAGTTATATCTAATTTATGATGAAGTAAAACAATATGAAATAACGAAAATGAAATATATCTATTCTTTGAAGAAAATTGAAAAGAAAAATTTATAAAAATAACTAAATAACATGAAAATAGCATTTTTTGGTACATGAGAATTCTCTAAAAATATTTTAGCTTGAATACTAAATGATTGAAGCATTGAAGTATGATTAGTAGTATCTCAACCAGATAAACCAGTAGGAAGAAAAAAGATAATAACAGCAACTCCTATAAAAGAATATGCGCTAAAAAAGAATATAGAGGTTCTACAACCAACAAAACTAAAAACCAATAATGAACTTTTTGAAAAATTAAGTCAATATGATTTTGTAGTAGTAGTAGCTTACTGAAGAATAGTTCCTAACTGAGTATTAGAAGCGCCAAAATATTGATGTATAAATATTCATTGATCGATATTACCAAATTATAGATGAGCTAGCCCTATTCAAGAAGCAGTAAAAAATTGAGACAAAGAGACATGATTGACAGTAATGTATATGTCAGAATGAATGGATGAGTGAGATATACTAGCCATTAGAAAAGTTAATATAGACAAGTTAGACAAAACTATAGACATATTTAACAAGTTTGAAAAAATAGGTCCAAAACTACTTATAGATACTCTAAAACAAATTATTAACTGAACAATTAAATGACAAAAACAAGATGATTCAAAAGCTACATATTGTAGTAAAATATCTAAAGAAGACTGAGAAGTAAATCTTAACAAAGATAATTGAGTAGATATTTACAATAAATTTAAGGCATATCATCCTTGGCCATGAATTTACAGTTATTATAATGACAAAAAAATCAACTTCGAAGAGATAGAATTAATTGAAAATGAAGCTATCCTTTCTCCCCTGGGGGGAAAATTAGATAGGGGGAACCTTATAAAAAACTGAAAACTAGTATGAATTGTTGCTTCAGACAAAAAAATAATTATTTTAAAACAAGTAAAACTTGAATGAAAGAAAAGTATGGATATACTCTCTTTCATAAACTGAAATAAAGACTTTTTAGATTATAAATTTTAATAATAATAAACAAAAATGTTAAACATTGCACTAAATACTTTCAAAGAAATAGTAAGAAATAAATTTCTTTACCTAATTTTATTCTTTGCCTTTGTATTCATTATATTTTCTCTATTATTAGGAAAATTAACAATCTGAGATGATAGTAAAATAATAGTAGATTTTTGATTAGCTATGATTGAAATATTCTGACTTGTAGGGGTATTATTCGTATGATCTCAACTTTTGTTTAAAGAAATAGAGTGAAAAACAATATTCTTGATACTTAGTAAACCAATAAAGAGATATGAATTCATATTAGGTAAATTTTTCTGATTTTCTGCTACTATTTTTCTTATAGTACTACTTCAATCTATATTATTCTTATCAGTATTACTAATAAAAGGAATAGATATAACTAGTTTAATTAGCTTTTCTTTATTATTCACATTTTTTAAGCTTGAAATATTACTATGATTAGTATTTTTCTTCTCAACATTTATGTCTAATATGATTACTATCCTTGTAACACTTATGATATATTTTTTAAGTCATAGTTTTACTATAATTATAGACATTGCAAATAGGACTTGAAATATAGTTGCTGTTTACTTTTCTAAAGGTCTTCAATTATTATTCCCTCCATTTGAAGCATTAAATATAAAAGATGTAATATGAAGTTTTACAAACTTTCATGCAAATTATTTTATATTTAATACAGCATATTCACTAGTCTATCTTACTATTATATTATTCTTTACTGTTCAAATATTTAATAAAAAGAAGTTTGAAAATTAAAACCCCTAGCCCACTTATCAGGAAGAATAGCTACAAATTATGGAAAATAAAAAAAATATAGATTTAATCATACAGAAAATAACTGGTCTTAGTAAAGGGCAGTTATTTTTGAATCCAAAAGTAGATCCAAAATATGAAAAAGATATAAACTTAGCAATTGATAGGCTAAAAAATTGAGAACCAATAGAGTATATTATAAATAATGCAGAATTCTATTCTCTAGATTTTTATGTTACTTCAGATACTCTAATCCCTAGAAATGATACAGAAATAATGGTAGACAAGACAATAGAAGAGGTAGTAACTATCCCAAAGCATCCCGACAAAATAACAAATATTAGCTATATAGATGTCTGAACATGAACAAGCTGTATTCCTATTTCAATTTTAAAAAACACAGAAAAAATAGATAATTGTTTTGTCATAGACATATCAGATAAAGCCCTCAAAATAAGTAAAATAAATATAGAAAATTATAAGTTAAATAAAAAAATTAATCAAATTCACTGAGATTTACTTACAAATTTTTTAATCAATAACAATGACTACAAACTAAACAAAAACGTAGTAATAACAGCAAATCTTCCATACATAAAAGATAATGATCATAATAATATGGATTCAGAAACTATCAAATTTGAACCTGATTTAGCATTATATTGATGAAGAGATAGTTGATTTGAATTATATATTCAACTAATAAAAGAATGTTTTCTCTTAAAAACTAACTATAATATAAAAAATCTTATTCTATTTATAGAAATAGGATTTGATCAGAAAGAAAGATGTGAAAAATATTTAAAAGAAAAATGATTGAAAAGTACAATTTTTAAAGATAATTGAAATATAGAAAGATGTGTAAAAATAGAGTTTTAAAAACTCTATTTTTTTGCTTTAAATTAACATTTATGATAAAATTTATATATATATTATAAGTATTTAAAATAATGTCCCCCTCAGAAATAAATACATGACCTTTAGAACAAAATATTTTCAAAGAAAATATAGATTATACTGTGTTTGAAAGTATTTTAGATACATTAGATTGAATTAAACCACAATTCATAACTAGAGAAGAATATAATCAAAAAAAATGAGACATTCTAAAAGAAACATGAAAAGATAAAGAATGAAAAACATATACTCTATTTATGCCAACAGATTTAAAAAATCATGAACTTCCTTCTATAATATTTAGAGTAAATAAGTTAAGCTTCCCTAATGAAATACCAGAATATGCATCTATAAATGAATTAAAAATAAAAATAACCCTAGCTATAGATTTATTATTATCGGAAATAAAAACAAAATGAAATGCTTGAAAAGAAGTTAAAAAGGCGATAAAAAACTATATCAGATTGTTTTCTCAAATGTTTCCTAATATTAATCCAGCTCAGTTAAATAATTTAGCTTTTAGAAAATCAATTATAGATTCTAGAAACTTAAAAAAGTATGAGCAATATACTAAAAAACTTGACCAGATTAAAACAAAAGAAAAACTATCTGACTTACAAGAAGAGTTAGATAAGCTATTATCAGCTGAAATATGAGTACATTTTGAAGAAGCTTTTTATGAAAGATGAATAAATAAACTGAGTTTATGATTAATGACAATTACTCAGTCAGAATTAGAAAGTATAAGAGAAAAAAATATTAGTCCAAAAGATAAAACAGTTGAAAGAATAGAAAAAAGCAAGTTAGATGATAAGGAAAGACTACTTAGAAATAAAATTTGAATAACTAAACTCAAAAAAGACTTACAAAAAATTAGAGAAACTTGAGATATAGAACAAATAGCTAAAAAGGAATTAGAAATAACAAATTCTGTATTAAAAATACTACATGAATATCCTTATCAATTAACGGAAAAAAATTACTGATATCAACCAAAACAAATATTAAAAAATAAAGAAATTTATTGTGTATGATTTAGCCTAATATGAAGTAGTTTTCTAAGTGAACTATGAATAAAACATAAATGATTAGAAATACCTGGACATTCAGCATTAGAAATAAATATATGATGAAAAAAATACTACTTTGATGCAACTGCCTTTAAAAAAATTATAGAATTTACATACTGAGCTAAATCATGAGTTTATTCAGAAATAAACTTAAAAGTTAAGAATAGCAATAAAAATACAAATGGTATATTTCACAAAATTTATACAAGTATTTTTGGACCTGATAAAAAAGAAGTTACTAATGAATCTACAATTTATTCATGAGTAAACACTAGATTAAGAAAAATTTTAGCTATTTCATGAAATCCTGAAAAGATTTTATTATCTCAAATATATAATAATAGATGATGAACTTTATTAGAAAATATGGATTATGAATGAGCTATAAAAATATTTCATAAAGCCCTGAAACTTACACCAAATAGTTCAGAATTATATTATAATTTATGAGTTGTTCATGGAAGAGTGTGAAATGATGAGGAAGCTATCAAAATGAGTAATTTAGCTATCAAATTGAATCCTAAATCTGCTAATTGATATAAAGCATTATGACTTTATTATTATAATATATGAGAATATGAAGAATCTGAAAAACAATTAAACAAAGCTTTAGACAAAAATTACTATGATCCTGAATCCTACAATTTTATATGACTTACTTTGCTAAAATTGTGAAAATATGAAGAAGCAGTAGATAAATTAGAAACGGCTTTAAAAATAAAACCAGATAAAGAAATGTATAAAATAAATTTATCTACTGCAATGAGTATGTTATGAACTTATTTATGAGAATCTTGAAAATATATAGAAGCAATAACTAAAATAGACAATGCCCTAAAATTAAATCCTAGAAATTCAACAGCTTATAATAATAAAAGCAACATATTCAATAAGCAATGAAAACATAAAACAGCAATGCTAAATAGATATGTAGGGTCCAATTTAAACTATTATAAACAGCTATTAATTAGAAAATCTTACTCTAGAAATAGAAGAAATTCTTCAAATATTTGATTGGTATATAAAAAAGAATATGCACAAATCAACTATTATTTACAGAAAAGAGATTATGATTCTTTAAGAAAATATATGCTAATGTTAAGTAGTTAATATAATTCTTTTTTGAAAAAACACAAAATATGATAAAATAAGATTAATAACTAGTTTATTTAAAATAATATTATGTCTCTAGAAGATTATACACCTGACATAGAATCATCTGAATGAACATGAAACTCTACTGAATCAGCTAAGGATACTAGTGAAAAATATAAAGAATCCTCTAAAAAAGCTTGAGCTAAAGTTGCAAAAGTATGAAAAGATGAAAAAAAAGCTAAAAAATATGATTTAATTTTAGCTGGTTTTTTGGTAAATATTATTATTGACAAAAAATATGATTTTATATTAAATGCTTTATTTACAGCACTTAATGCATGATATACATCAAACTTTATATTATGAATACTATCTCTTATAAATATACAAATAAGTAATAAAATAAGAGAGGTCTCAGGAAAAGAAACTATAATATTTACATATAATATCAAAAAAGAAATTGAAGAATTTGATGATAATAATATTAACGAGCAAATAAGAAATAGAATAAATAATTGGGTGGAAGATATCACAGATAGCGTTACCCTTGAATATTCAAGCCTACAAACTAAAAAGTTAATAGATTTACTAGAAGATGATAAAACTTTATTATTAGATTATACAAGTAACATATTTAATTTTTTCTTAAAAGAGATAAATATTACTATTTCTAAGGAAAAATCAGAAAATATATCAGAATTTATACTATCTGAAGTTAAAAAATCAATTAAAGAATTAAAAATAGAAAACATATAAAATAATTAAATAAAAAGCATAATTAGATATAGCTAATTATGCTTTTATTGTGCCAAAAAAAACATTTGACTTCTAATAACTAATAAGTAAAATCCCCGCACAAAGCAAAAAGAAGTCTATTTGTAGATATTTTTTCCTTTAAAATAGGGAAAGTCTGCCAATGGATTATATTTTATGTTTTAAATAAATTATTTTTAAATTTTTAATATATTTTACAATGGCTAAAGTAACTCCTTTAGATAAGATCAGAAATATAGGTATTATAGCCCATATTGATGCTGGTAAAACTACTGCTACTGAAAGAATTTTATTCTATACTGGTAGAATTCACAAAATTGGTGAAACTCATGATGGTGAAGGTACTATGGATTGGATGGAACAAGAACAAGAAAGAGGTATTACTATTACTTCTGCTGCTACTACTTGTTTCTGGAAAGATCACCAAATAAATATTATTGATACTCCATGACATGTGGATTTCACTATTGAAGTAGAAAGATCTCTTAGAGTTCTTGATGGATGAGTTGCTGTTTTTGATGGTTCTCAATGAGTTGAACCTCAATCAGAAACTGTTTGGAAACAAGCTGATAAATATTCAGTACCTAGAATCGCATTTGTAAACAAAATGGATAAAATGGGTGGTGATTTTGAAATGTCTATTGATACTATCAAAAAAAGATTAGCATGAGATAAAGTTGTAGCAATTCAATATCCTATTGGAGCTGCTGAAACTTTTGAAGGTATTGTTGATTTAGTAGAAATGAAAGCATATCACTTTGAAGGTGATTCAGGTGAAAAAATTACTGAAATAGATATTCCAGCTGATATTAAAGCTAGGTGTGAAGAATTAAGAGAAGAAATGGTTGAAAAAGTTGCATCACAAGATGACGCACTAATGGATAAATATTTTGAAGATGGTTCTTTAGAAATAGCTGATATTAAAAAGGGTCTAAGACACGCTGTTAGTAATAATAAATTATACGCTGTAGTTTGTGGGTCAGCTCTACAAAATATAGGTGTACAAATGGTTATTGATGCTGCTGTAGATTACTTACCTTCTCCAGTTGATGTTAATAATGCAGAAATTGATTGTAAAGATATTGATTCAAAAGAAAACTTCAAAAAAATTCCAGTTGCTAACGATGCTCCTTTAGCTGCAATTGCATTTAAAATTGCTACTGATCCATTCGTAGGTAGACTTACATTTACTAGAGTTTATTCAGGTACACTTAAATCTGGTACATATATATATAATGCTACTACTGGTTCAAAAGAAAGAGTAGGTAGATTATTACAAATGCATGCTAATGATAGAATAGAAATTCAAGAAATTACTGCAGGTAATATTGGTGCAGTTATTGGTTTAAAAAATACTAAAACATGAGATACTTTATGTGATGTTAACGATAAATTCTTAGTTGAATCTATTGAATTCCCTGCTCCTGTAATCTCAATTTCAGTTGAACCTAAATCAAAAGCAGATCAAGAAAAAATGGGTATGGCATTAAGTAAGCTAGCTGAAGAAGATCCTTCATTCAAAGTAGCTACTGATCCTGAAACTGCTCAAACTATTATCTCTGGTATGGGTGAACTTCATCTTGATATTATTGTTGATAGAATGAGAAGAGAGTTCTCAGTTGAATGTAATGTTGGTGAACCACAAGTTTCTTATAGAGAAACACTTAAAACTGTTGCTGAAAAAGTAGAACATAAATTTTCTAAACAAACTTGAGGTAGAGGTCAATACGGTCATGTTGTTATCACTTTTGAACCATATAAAGAAATGGATGAAGATGATATTAAAGCTGAAGCAAAAGAAAAACCTACCAATAAATTTGTTAATAAAATTATTGGTTGAGTTATACCTAAAGAATATATTCCTGGTGTACAAAAAGGTTTAACGGAATCATATAATAGAGGTTTTGTTGCTGGTTATCCAATGGTTGATATTAGAGCTACTCTTACTTTTGGTTCATTCCATGAAGTTGATTCATCTGAATTATCATTTAAATTAGCTGCATCTAAAGCATTCCAAGAAGCATGTAGAAAAGCACAAGCTTGTTTACTTGAACCAATAATGAAAGTTGAAGTTAATACTCCTGAAGAATATATGGGAGATGTTATCGGTCAATTAAATTCAAAAAGAGGTAGAATTGAAGAAATGGGAGACAGAGGACAAGCTAAAATTGTTACTGCATTCGTTCCATTATCAGAAATGTTTGGTTATATGACTGACCTAAGATCAGCATCTCAAGGTAGAGCTACATATGCTATGGAATTTGATCATTATGAAGAAGTTCCTACTAATGTTGCTACTAAGATTAGAGAAGATAGAGGTTTTGTTCTTCCTGAAGAAGATTAATCACTTTTTTATAAAAAACTCCCAATTATTGGGGGTTTTTTATTTTATTTAGTTAATAATTGTATAGCATATATTCATGCGTAGTCAATCATAAAATCACTTTCTTTTTGCTTTATTATAAAAATCCTTAGTATGTAATATGCTCATGTTATAAATATGAGTAGAACTAAAGTTAAATTAAAAATTACTATTTTTTATAAAATAGTAAATGAAATATCAAAATTAAGTCTTTAAAAAACTAAAATCTAAAAGTTATTACCATTAATTATGACAACGATAATTATATAGTAATACACTTTAATAATCACAACATACCCTGATTTTTACAATTTATGTAGATATAATCATACATAATTTTTTAAAGATACTGATTTTATTATACTAAAACCTGGAAACAGTATATTATATAATAAATATTTATAAATGAATTACACACTAATAGTAGCCTGAATCATATTCTGAATGGCTCTTTCAGTAGTTCTATTTTTCATATGGGAAAATAGAAAGACTCATAAAGCATGAGACAAGGCAGATAACATAGTAAAAAAGGCTGAAAAAAGAAAAAATCAAATTCTAGATGAAGCTAGAAAAGAAAGCTATGAAATAATTAAAAAAGCTGAAAAAATAGAAGAAAGAATTATTGAAAGAGAAGAAAAAATAGAGAAAAGATTAGAATTAATTGAAGACAAACAAGATAAAATAATACAAAAAGAAGATAATTTAAGAGAAGAAAAAGAAAAACTAGAAGATAAAAAACTAGAATTAGAATGAAAATTATGAGAAATATCTAAGTTAACCGAAAAGGAAGCAAGAGAATTATTCTTAAAACAAATTAAAGAAAAATTTGAAGAAGACTGAACTGATATAATAAAAAAATACAAAAAAAAGATTGAAGATGAGAAAAAAGAAATATCAAAAGATATAATTCTAAAATCTATTCAACAATATGCTTGAGATGTGACAAGTGAAGTTACAACTACTATAATACCTATTCCTTCTGATGATATTAAATGAAAATTAATTGGTAAAGAAGGTAGAAATATTACTACATTCGAAAGATCTGCTTGAGTAGCACTTATTATTGATGATACTCCAGATACTGTATTTATATCAGCATTTGATCTATATAGAAGATATATAGCTAAAAAATCACTAGAAAAGCTAATAGAGGACGGTAGAATACAACCAGCTAGAATAGAAGAAATAGTAGCAAAAACAGAAGAAGAAGCTGATGTTTTACTAAGAGAGTTATGAAACAAAGTAGTAGAAGAACTATGAATTAGAAACTTACCTGATGAAATTATTCCAGTAATAGGTAAACTAAGATTTAGAACTAGTTATGGACAAAATATACTTAAACATTCAAAAGAAACAGCTATTATAGCTGAAAGTATAGCAAAAGAACTTTGAGCAGATCCTCAACTAGTAAAAACATGATGATTACTTCATGATATATGAAAAGCTCTAGATCAAGAATTTGAATGAACTCATCCTGAAATTGGATGAATATTAGCTAGAAAATATAAAATTAATGAAAAAATTGTTGATATGATTGAAAATCATCATGGTGAACAATTTAGTATTTCTCTAGAGGCTGCTATAGTCCAAGTTGCTGATGCAATTTCATCAGTAAGACCTTGAGCTAGAAGAGAAGTAATTGAAGATTACTTAAAAAGAGTACAAGAAATGGAAGCGTTAGTACAAAGTTTTTCATGAGTAGACAAAGCATATGCACTATCTGCCGGTAGAGAAATAAGAGTATTCGTAAATGCTAAAACTATTACAGATTTAGAAGCAGCTGAACTAGCAAAAAATATTGCTGATAATATACAAGAAAAGTTATCATATCCTGGTGAAGTAAAAGTTAATCTAATAAGAGAATCAAGAGTTATAGAAATAGCTAAATAAAAAATAATAATAAAAATATGTACAACTGAAATGACCTAAAAGTAGGTAAAAAATTTATAATGGATGATCAACCATACGAAATAATGACATATGCTCAAAAAGTAATGGGTAGATGAGGATCTATTATAAATATAAAAGCAAAAAACTTACTAACATGAGCAAATGTGCCAAAAACATTTTCTGATAAAGATAGATTTGCTCCAGCAGATATTACAAAAAATGAATATGACTATCTATATAATGATGGTGAAAATTATTTTTTTATGAACAATACTACTTTCGAACAGGTAGAACTTAAAAAAGCAGCACTAGACTGATCTGAATTATTTATGCAAGATTGAGACAAAGTTATATTACAAGAATTTAATTGAAGTCCTATCAATATTAGTTTAGAACCTAGTTGCATACTAGAAGTAACTGAAACTCCACCTGGTGAAAAAGGTGATACTGCTACCGGTTGAAAAAAAACAGCTACAATGAACACATGATTAGTTCTTCAAGTCCCTTTATTCATAAAAGAATGAGATAAACTAGTTATAGATACTAGAACAAAAGAATATAGAAGTAGAGCTTAAAAAACTTCCCTTAAAATTAAGGGAAGTTTTTTCTTTGAATATCTGAAAAAATTCTTATAATTTTTATTATAAAATTATTATAAAATTATTAATAAAATTTATGTATCCATTTTTTGAACCATTCTGAATTATAATATACACCTTTTGACTTACTTTGATACTATGCTTCTTCCTATTTGTTTGGATGCTTAAAAAATTATCGCTAAAATTTTGATTTGATTACCTTATATTCAAAAAAAATCTACTTTGGTATTTTTTATGAGTATTTTTCTTTTCTAGACTTTTCTATGTAATTTGAAAATGGCATGATTTAAAGTATATAAAAAATCCCTTTGAATTCTTTATAATGAGTGATTATAACTTTTCCCTAGCATGAGCATTAATATGATTTTTTACAGTCTTTGCCATATTACTAAATATTAGAAAAGAAAAATTAGATAACTTTATTGATTGATTTACCATTTCACTATTATTTGTTTTATCAGTTTGATTTATTTGAGCTTTCTTTTGATGACAAGTATATGGTAGAGAAACATTAATTGGAATAGAAATATTATATACCCATCCTTTTACTCCAGTTCCATTTCAAATACCTATTTTCCCTCTAGCTATCATATATTCTATCATGTTTTTTATATTATTTTCTACAGCTTACATCTTCTCAATGTACGTACAAATAAAATGAATAATATGATATGTTTGATTAATAGCTATTTCTTCTACACTATTGATCTTTGAATTTTTCAGCTGAAAATATGATATATTCAAAGATTCTATTTGAATTAATCTAACACAAACTTTTTCACTATTGTTTATAGCTTTCTGTTCTTATAGACTATATCTAATTTTTAACTTAAATGAAAATAAAAATCAAAGTATTTTAAAAAACTAATATGATTTCTAAAAATATATTATTTATATTTTATTCTATATTCTTTTTGCTCTGAATATTTATAAATAATTTAACAAAACAAGTTTCTACATCACTCCTAGTACTACTAACTTTAGTAGTGCTTTTTTTGTGCTACTATTTGTATAGTAAAAAGTATTTAAACTTATTAATATTATCAATACTATGACTTCTAATATGAATAACAATATCAGATTATAATATACAAAAAATTAACACCAATTCAACTAACCTAAATAATTACTATGACAATTATAATCATAAATTAATAATTGAAATAAAATCTATTAATAAAATAAATGACTTCCAAATTGAATACTTATCACAATTAATACAAATATGAGATGAAAAAATTGAAACAAATATTAATCTGATAGCAAAATTATCAAAAAATAATATTTTAGAGAAATGAAATATTATAAGCTTTAATAGTAAATTATATGAATTTAAAGACTTTAATGGGTTTTCATATAAAAAATATATGCTTTCTAAAAATATTTATTTTAGTTCTAATATTTATAGTTATGAATTATTAGAAAAATGAAATATTAACTTTATAGAAAAAAATATTATAGAACTAAGGAAGCTATTTCTAAGTACTATTTATAAGATTTATCCAAAAGAAGAAGCTATATTTTTATGATGAATTTTAATTTGAGCAAGAGAGAGTCTCCCAAAAGATTTAAAACAAGATTTCAACAACTCCTGACTAACACATTTTATAGCAGTTTCCTGATTTAACATAACCATATTAATTATATTTTTAACATATATCGCTTCATGTCTTCCAATTAGTCTTAGAGTAGTATTTATTACCATCTGAATAGCCTTTTTTACAATTTTGGTAGGTTATACTGCCCCTGTAATTAGAGCATCAATTATGGGCCTTATTTGATATTACATAATTTCATCTGGTAGAAAATGAGAAGTACTATCTATAATACTACTTACATTATCTATAATGTTAATATTTTCTCCATATAGTTTAAATTATGATGTTTCCTTGCATTTAAGTTTTCTTGCTGTTTTATGAATAATCTACACTTGAAAATTCTTTGAAAAACTATTTTTCTTTTTGCCAGAATTTTTAGAAATAAAAACTGCCTTTACTCTAACACTTTCTTCCTTAAGTTTCACTCTTCCCATAATGATATTCAATTTTGGCCAGGTGTCTATATTGGCTCCCTTCGCTAACATAGCAGTTGCATGGACAATAGCCCTAGCAATGACATTTGGTTTTATATCAATTATTGTCTACTTTGTCCATCCTTTTGCCTGAATAATTCTTTGATATTTAACATGGATTTTCCTAAAATGGGATATCACAGTAGTACATTTCTTTTGAAAACAAGAATGGAGCTTAATAAAATTTGATTTATGAATTTATAAATATCATATAGAAATACTATATTTTATGATTCTAATATTTTTAATTATTTGGTTTAGAAAAAAAGAAGCAGCTTAAGCTGCTTCTTTTAAATCCTTTAATTCATTTAATAGTATATCTATATCTCATCATTCAAATACTTCTCAACTCACTACCTCTTCTTTTATTAATTGTAAATTTTCTTCTATTTTTTGTAGATTATCTTTATTTTTATCAACTTTTGCTGTATTTAACATTGATTTAGCATTATCAAACCTAGCCTGTAAACTAATAGTTTGTTTTTCAGTTCCTTTTTTCATATTTGAGAAAGCTTTCCCTTGTTTATTATTAGCTAATGATTGATCTTTGTTTATCAAATTATCTACTTTTTTTAGTTCAGTGAATCTTTCCTTAAAAGAACTTTTTCAACTTTTATTATTAATAATATCTTTCATATCTTTAAAAGTATCTGGTCTTTTAAAATCTTTTCAGTCCATTAACTCATTTAGTGTTGTTTTAAATGCCCTATTAATAGCATCATCTTTAGTTTCTTTTCATCATTCTGGATTTTCTAAAGCAAAATAATTTTCTCATAATTGCTGAACTAAGTTCTTATTTTGTCAAATTAATTCCTGTTCCCCATTTTTACTTCACTCAACAGTCTGTTTTAAGTTATCTACATCTGTTGTAAAATCTTTATTAAACTTTTCTAATGATTTTGATTTAGCTTCAGGTCAATTAAGAAATTCAATAGATTGACTTACTTGTTCTAATTTATCTGCATCAACTCATTCAACTCAATCTAAGTTTCAGTTTATAGACAATCCTTGTTTAATACTATTCCCTTCACCTACATCAAGAAGTCACTGCGATACAAATCAATCAACTAAAGGTGAACTAGGTCATTCTTCAATTTTTCTCTGTTTAAGTAATTCTGGAGATTCTTCTTGTTTATCTTCTTCTGCAACTATATCACTAGGAGATTCATTTCAAAAATCATCCAAAACTATATCATAATCTTTATTATCATCTGGCTTAGTTCAATATAAAGTTTCTTTTGCACTAGCTTGTTGTTCTTTTAAAGGAACTTTTAATGGTTCATTATATTCAGCATTAGATTGCTCTAATTTTTCTCTATCTCATAATTCCGGTTCTTTAACTCATTGAATAATAGGAGTATTCATAATATATTTATAAAAAAATAGTTACTAATATTTTATCATATTAGTAACTATTCTGTCAAAGATTATTAGTCTTCATATCATTTAGGAATCATTTGATCTTTCCAAGAAGTATTTTGTTCGTAAACATTAGCTATTTCTAATAATTTTTGTTCTTCTAGTCTTGGGGCCAAAATTTGTAATCAAACAGGCATTTTTTCTTTTTCTTCATCTTCAGTTTCAGCAAATCAACATGGAACTGAAATTCCAGGTAATCAAGCAAGTGAAGCAGGAACAGTAAATACATCAGCTATATATGATTTCAAAGGATC
>CAXBVF010000026.1:0-15093 GCA_963979005.1 uncultured Candidatus Altimarinota bacterium
CTGAACAATATAATTCATTTTCATCTCATGTAAATACTACAAATACAAGTAATAACACATGATATACTGGCTCATGAACAAAATTTAAAGCATATTCTCCATATACAAACAAAGAAGCAAGTACAAACCAAACTCAGATAAATAATGCTCTAAACTTTTCAAAAAGTTTACTAGAGAATAGAGTTACAAATGAAAATAATGGGGCTTTTGAACAGTCAAATGATCTGCATGATACATGACTAGGTAAAATAATCTGACAAGCTCATAATTCATATATTATAGTAGAAACAAAGCAGTGAATACAATTTTTAGATCAGCATGCTCTTGCAGAAAGAATTATTTATGAAAAATTAATAAATAGTGATTATTGACATAAAACTCAGTGATTATTAATATGAGAAAGCTTAAATCTAACACCCAAAGAAATTGATATTTTAGATGAAAACAAGCAAACATTTATTGAAATGTGATTTGATTTTGAAATGATGCCTGGAAATATAGTAATTATCAATTGAATACCTGATTTTATTAAAAAAGAAAATATTTCAAATATATTTGCATGAATACTTGAAGATATATGAAATCAAAATTTTAATAAATCTACTACTCTAGAAGAAGTTAAGAACAAAATATATGCCTATACCTCTTGTAGGTCAGCAATTAAATTTTGACATAAACTGAATCTTTTTGAAATGAATAAATTGCTAAATGATTCTATTTTAGACTATTCTGCAACTTGTCCACATTGAAGACCTGTAATATTTAAAATTGGCTTAAATGAACTAAAAGATAAGTATGAAAGATAGACAAAGCTGTCCATATAATAAATGAAATATGCTTTAATTATAAAAAATGTGAAAATATTGTTCATAATTTGTAAATAAAAAAAGTCAGCTAAAAGCTGACTTTTTTTATTTAAATTACTTATGGTATCCCCAGCTGGAATCGAACCAACATCTAACCCTTAGGAGGGGTTTGTTCTATCCGTTGAACTATAAGGACTAAAAAAGTTCCTATATATTATGAATTTATAGGAACTTATCAAATTATATTTTCATAAACCAAATTGTTCATGCTATTACTAATAGTATTACAACAAATAGAATAAGAATAATATTAGAGGTTTTTTCATATTTTAGTTCTCAAGTTAACTTACTTTTTTCCCTTTCTAAATCCTCTACTTCTTTTCATAAATGATCCTTAGATTCCTCTAATAAGTATTGAGATTTTTTAAAATCAAGCAAAGAAACTGAATTTTGAGCTACTTCCTCAGCTTTTCATACTCTCATAGCCAATGTCTGGATTAATTGGTCCTTTTTTTGTATTTCTTCTTTTAAATCCTTATATATAATTCAAAGTGTTCCTGCAGAATTTTCATCAGATTTTGAAACAGCTTTTTTATGAGCACTTGTATCTACTTTTTTTTCTACTATAACTTCTTGCTTAGTTTCAGAGCCTCACATTAGATTATCGACATCTGAATTTTTTACGTAAACAATTTTTCATTCTTTTTTTGATCTAAGTCTACCAGACTTTATATATCTGTCTACTGAACGAGTTGAAATATTCAAGATTTCAGCAGCTTCTTGCCTTGTCAATTTATACATAGACATTTAGTTATCAGTTAATGTCTATAATCTATAGATTTTTGCTAATTAATCAAATCTTTTTAGTAATTTATAATTGACAGTATTATAAATTTTGTCTATAATGTCTATAAAATATAACAAAAAAGAAGAGTAAATATACATATTTACTCTTCTTTTATTTATAAATTTCTATCTATAAATAGGAAATTTTAAACAAAGTTCTTCAACTTCAGATCTAATCTTCTTTAATTCTTCATTTTTTGAAATAAATTTTCTAAATTCTTTTAATCTTGTTTTCCTCTCCTCTTTCTCTCATAAATATACAAAATCTTTTATTTCATCAGATACTCTTTTGATCCAAACAGCAACCTGTTTCATTTCAGCTTCTCCCATTCCTCTCATAGTCATTATAGGAGTTCACATTCTTATCCCACTAGGATTAAATGCACTACATGGTTCACTTGGAATTGTGTTTTTATTTAATGTAATCCCCGCAATATCAAGAGATTCTTGCATAAATCACCCCCTTCATTTTCATACATTTACAAGCAATAAATGATTATCTGTTCAACCTGTTGCTATTTCAAAACCTAAATCCTTTAAATCTGCTCATAACATTTGTGCATTTTTTACAATATTTATTCATGTTTCTTTAAACTCTGGCTTCATCGCTTCTCATAATGCAACACAAATAGCAAGAGTTTGATGGTCATGTGGTCATCATTGAAGTCAAGGAAAGACTGCTTTATCTATTTTTTTAGCTAAATCTGAATCTTTTATTAATCACTTATCTGTTACCATAATCATACCTCATCTAGGTCATCTAAGAGTTTTATGAGTAGTAGTCGTAATTATATCTACGTATGGAACAGGGCTTTTATGAACTCAAGCAATTACTAATCAAGAAATATGGGCGATATCTGCTGCTAAGTAAGCTCAAACTTTTTCAGCAATTCTTGAAAATTCTTCAAAAGGAAATTCTCTTGGGTAAGCTGTTGCTCATACCCAGATTAATTTTGGTTTATGTTCTATAGCTAGCCTCTCAACTTCCTCTAGATCAATATATCCATCGTCTTTTAGTCAATAAAGAACTGGATTAAAATACTTACTAGTAGCAGAAACTTTCCATCAATGAGTTAAATGTCATCATTCTGTTAAACTCAGTCCCATAGTAGTATCTCAAGCATCACAAACAGCATTATAGACAGCCAAATTTGCTGGACTTCCTGAATATGGTTGTACATTTGCATGAGCAACTCAAAATACCTCTTTAGCTCTTTCAATAGCTAGAAGTTCTACTTTATCAACTACATCATTTCATCAATAGTATCTTTTCTTTGCATATCATTCACTATATTTATTTGTAAATGGACTTCACAAGGCCTCTATTGTAGACAAAGAAGCTATACATTCGCTAGGAATAAGCTCTAGACTTGTTTCTTGCCTGTCCATTTCGTCCATAACAAAATCATAACAAATAGGATCTGTTTTTTTTAGATTATCAAAATTCATGTTTTTTTAGGTTAAAAAATAATATTTATAAATAGATAACTATTTAATAAAAATTATTAATTTTTTTATAAATCTATAATTCATAACTCAAAATTAAATTATAATGCTTAATTTATATTCATAAAACAAAAAAAAGCCATTTATATTAGCTTTTTTTTGTTAAAAACATTCTTTTAATAAATCATTAATAAAACTCATATCTCCATCTCATTTAATAACAACATCATATCTATCTATAAATTCTTCATATAATCAATCTATATCATTATTCAAAAATCATATTTTAATTAGATTATCATACTCAAATCACTCAATCATATGGTGATCTCATAGCGAATCTCAAAGTAAAATAACATTTTTTTTATTCTTTATTTTATTAAATATATTTTTATGAGAACTTATAAGTGATTCTGCTTTATTAAATACATGTATTATTGGTTTTTTATATCATTCTATTTTTCAGTCATTATTCCAAATCATTTCATTAGCAATAATATCTATGTTTTCTAGCTTATCTAAATTATATATAAAGAAAGCTTCTATTAATTCTTTTATTCACGCAGACATTACAACAAAAGGAATATTATTTTTTTCTAATAAAGCATAAAAATAATCAAATCAATCTCTTAAATAAGTATAATTGCAAGATCATGCATAATTTAAATCTTTGATGGTTAATCCATATTTAATCATCATTTCAAAGGTTTTTTCCCACCAAATTGTCATATGCATTATTTTATCCTCCATTTTTATTTTCGGATCTATTTCTATTGGATAATATTTATTAAATAAATCCTTTCATTTAGATTTGAATTCTTCTCATAATAAATTATTATCCTTTATTGCATTTAATATTCAGGCCTTTTTTTCTCAATCAATACAGGTTTTAGTCAAAGTCCCATCAAAATCAGCTAAAATATGCATTTTAGCTGATCATCATTTTATAAATTTCTTTTTTATTGCCTCAAAATTAGTTTTATCAGCAAAATATACCCCAGGGCACCCTCTCTTAATTTTTCAAATTAATTCACCTTGTATATTTTTCATAATTATTTTTCTAAGCTCTCATTATAAATGTCTATACTTAATCTATAAGCTTCTTTTTCTATAAATACATTAAGCACTTCTTTAGCTGTTTCCAATTGTCTATCATAAGAGTTTTCAAAATCTTCTTTTTCAAATCAAATCTCAATATCAGGTATTATTCATTCTTTATCTATATTTATATCTTCTGGCGTAAACCACTTAGCAATAGTAAGTTTTAACATACTTCAATCACTTAAATCAAATGGTTTTTGTACAGATCATTTTCAATATGATTTTTTTCATACTAATATTGCTTTACTATAGTCCTTAAGAGCTCAAGCAGTAATTTCTGAAGCAGATGCAGAATTTTCATTTATTAATACTACAATCTTTCATTCATATATATTTCAATTATTTATACTAGGATATGAGACATTTGAAAACAAATCTCTATATTTGGTAACAACAAGAGTTTTATCATCTTCAACCAAATTACTCAATATAGATACAGCACTTTGTAAATATCAACCTCAATTATCTCTTAAGTCAATAATTAGTCACTCTTTATCCATATATTGTTCCAAAGCTTTTGAAAACTCTCTAGAAGTATCTTCTCAAAACATATTTATAGCTATATATGCTATATCTGTACTCTCTAAAATTTTAGAATCAACAGATGGGATCTTAATTTTATCTCTAGTTACCTCTATTGTTAATATATTAGTTTCTCATTGTCTTAAAATATCCAATGCCACTTTTGTTCAAGCAGGTCATTTAATTTTATCAACTGCATCAAATAGATCTAATCATTCTAATTTATCATCATTTGCTTTTATAATTATATCACCAGATAAAACTCCAAATTTTTTAGCAGGAGATCATTTTATAATTCTATCTACCAATACTCAAAGTTCATTCTTTTCAACAACAGCTCATATTCATTCAAAATCTCAAGATAGTACACTATTAAATTTTTCTGTCTCTGAATTTGTCATAAATTCACTATGCTTGTCTCATAATCAATCAACTAGTCACTTAATAGCAGAATCAAGTAATTCTTCTTTATTAATTCAATTAGAATCGTAATTATTAAGTTTTATCAAATTATAAACTTCCCAAAACTTAGTTAAATCTAACTCTTTATCCTCTAAAATTCACAGCATTTCAGCAGTTTCCACTTTTTTTAACAACTCCTTATTCAAGTTTTGCCCATAGTTAAAGGCAAATATCATTCATAATAAGAAACTTGTTAAAAAGATTATAAAAAAACGTGCAAAATTATTCTTGTTTTTTACTTTATTCATTTTTTTCTATATTTTTTATAAATAACATTTAACAAAAATTAATATATGTTTTTAATAAAAAAACACAAGTCAATTCAAATATAAGGAAAGTGTTAAAAAAATGTTAGAAATTTTTTTTACTTTAAACTAGGGAATAAAAGCTATTTTTTAAATAAAGAAAATTAAAATAAAATTTGACTTAGCTTTAAATAAGCAAAAAACACTTTTAACAATCTGTATTAATAATAATAATATATATAAATTAAATAAAAAATAACATAATAAGACAAGAATGTTTAAAAAATAAATACATAATAATTTTTGATTTTAAAATAATAATATGATAAAATAATAATATATAATAAATAAATTCTATAGTATATGATTTTTGAATATTTAAAAAAACAAAAAGAAATTAGTAAAAAAAGAGAATTAATCAAAGTAATGATTGTTTCTCTAAACATTCCAGATAAACAAAAAGAGCTTTATCTAGAGTCTATTACTATTCTAAAAGTAGATGGATTAGAAAAATTATATATTACTCTAACCAATTTCACCAAAGAATTAGAGGAAGAAGAATTAGAAAAAATTAATAAACAAAATTTTTCAGAAGTTGCATGAATGAGAAAAAAAGAAGCTAGAGAAAAACAAAAAGAAATAAATTCTTTTTCATTTTTAATTAATAATTTATAGATTATGACAGAAAATATAGGAAAAAGACAAGAGTTTATAAATACTTCGGAATTAATTAATTCTAAATTATACCCAGAACAAGCAGATTTTTTAGAAAAAAATCCAGAGTTTACAAAATTAGCAGAGCTAAATAAAAATATGAGCGAAGAAAAAACATTAAATTTTACTTATATTTTAGACCAAACTAATATTAAAAGTAATACAAAAGAAGCATTAAAAACTTTAATGTCTTAAAAAAACTAAGCACTACTTATGCAAAACTATAAACTATCCGTTTCTAAAAATGGAAAGAAATATACGATTGTTTTTAAAGCTGAAACAGAAAAATTAGCTAGAGAGAGAGTTCATAAAGAATGATACTCTATTTTAGGTGTTGAAGAAGTTTCAGAAAAAACAAATGTATGAAATGTATTTATTTTTAGTGCAATAAATACTATATGAGAACATAAACATTGAAAAATAGTTTGAGATGATATTTTTAAAATATATGTAAAACTTAGAAAAAATTTAGAATATGATGTAAAAACATTATTTTCAGAAGCAGATAGTAATTTAGAAGACGAACAAAAAAAGAAAATAATTAAAGATTTAGAAGAAGAATATAATCTATTCGGCTTATGAAAAGATAATAAGAAAAAAACTAAAGTAAAACAAGAAGATAACGACTCTAAAAACACGGTAAAAATGGATAATTTTTATCTAAAAAAAGAATTAGATGAAACATATAAATTAATAGATTTTGTACTAAAAAAAATACAAAATATGTTAGATGGAACTACTCCTATTGAAATAGATGATGAGCAAAAGGAAAGATTAAAAAATGTATTTAATTCAATAATAAAATTAAAAAAATCAACAAATATATCTAAATTAAAGGAAGTGTGAGAACTTGCTTTAATAAAAGTTTGAGAAATAGAGTTATCTAATCTAGAAAAAAAACAAGAAGAAAGTAGTAAAAAATTATTAAAAGAAACAAATGTTTTATTAAAAAGAATATGATCTAAAGAAAGTTTTATTGAAAAAGATAAAGATCTTTCATATATATTTAATAATTTTTTAAAGAAGCTTACTAATTTTTTCCCTTCTTCTGAAAAATCAACAAAAAAAGAAAATATAGATAAAGACTCACATTCTTATATAAAAAATATACTATTCTTAAAAAAATATAGAGAAAAATTAAAAGAAAATAATCAATATATATTTAAAAACCTATTTTCTTTATTTTTAAATTCAGAAAAAAGACAAGATACTTTTATAAAAAGAAGAGTAATTAAACAAAATATTACTTTATTTAAAATTAAAGAAAAAGGTGTTTGATTTTCTTATACTTTTGCAAAAAAATGATTTACAAAAATTGTTGAATTAATACTTTTGATTATTAAAAACATAAGATGATATTTATTTACTATTGTTTTTATATATACATTTACTTTCCTATTATTACTAAATATTAATTATTATTATGATATTATAGAGATAAATTATAGTTGAATTTTTTACTTTATAATTGTCTTACTGTTATATATAACTTTAAACTTTGCTAGAAATCTTTTACTAATAATTTTAAACTTTGTAATTTTATTTTTTATCATTATATTTTGAGTAGTTAACTTTTAATTGATTTTAAGATGAAGTTTCTACTCTTTTTTGTGTCACTTATTTTTTCATTAATTTTTTATATATTTCATAATTTATCTATTTGAAAGGATTTTTTTTGAAAAAAGATTGAAATAGACCCTAATTTAAATTTAGTTTCTTTCAGTTCTAATATTTTAATAGAAAGCTTTGTTTTTTTATTAATATGAGTTATTTTTTTGTATTTTTTTTCTAATTTAAAAAATAAATGATCAGCAAAATTAGAATGACATAAAATAGAAATATTTTATTTTTTATTTTATATAGTATTTTTATTTTATATATATTTTTATAATAATAGCTTTGATTATAGCCTTCTTATTATAGTTATATTGTTTTTAATATCTGATATATTATTTAATCATATATCAAAT
The DNA here is from genome assembly GCA_963979005.1 of uncultured Candidatus Altimarinota bacterium. Classification (GTDB taxonomy): domain Bacteria; phylum Patescibacteriota; class Gracilibacteria; order BD1-5; family UBA6164; genus UBA6164. The sequence continues at coordinate 8,113 of CAXBVF010000026.1, forward strand.
ATTTTATCTCTTTCAAAGTACAAAAAAAATCTTAGATATTTTTGATTAGTCCTTAATTACATATGTTCAGTTTTTTCTGTGTATTATATTTTTTCTACTGATAATAATCATTTTATTGCAGTTTTAATTCTTATTTATAGTATTTCTTTTAATGTTTTATTGCATAAAAAATATACAAATTATATTTCACTTTTTCTATCAATATTAATAATTTTATTTTTAATTTATAATTTGTCTTTTTTTCTATTTGAGTTATATATATAGAATATTTATATTATATAATTAACTAATTACTAATGACTAAACTAAAAATAAAATTAAGCGACATAAAAGATTCCAATTTAGTTTTTTTAGTTGAAAAAAACAGTGATTTAAAACAATTACAAAGCTTAAAACTAGATAAAAGCATAATTTTAAAAATTGAAAAAGTTATTAAAGATTCAAAAAACCAAAAACTAGATTTTTTCTTATGACTTAAAAATATTGAGAATCTTTTCATATTATTTTATAACCCAGAGAATAACAAAACTTTAATAGAGTTTTTGTGATCTGAACTACCTAAATTACCAAATAATTTATCATTATTATCAAATAATGATAATAATTTGCTTGATCTTATTGATACCACTATTCTTTCAAGATATAAGTTTAACAAATATAAATCTGAATACAAAAAAGATAATATAAATATACTTATTAACAATAAGACGAAGAAACTTGTTAAAAATAGGTTAGAAACTTTGGATAATATTATTTTTGCCAGAGATCTTTGAGAAACACCTTCTTCTGATTTATATCCTGAAGTATTTGCGAAGATGGCAAAATCTACCAAATTTAAAAAAACAAAAGTGAAAATTTTGAATTCTAAGCAGATAGAAAAAAAATGATTACACTTACTTCATAATGTTTGAAAATGAAGTTCTAAGGGACCATATATGGTTATATTTGAAAGGATTATAAACAAGAACTACCCTACTGTTTGATTAGTATGAAAATGAATTACTTTTGATACATGATGAATTCAGGTTAAACCTTGAGATCATATGTATGAGATGAAGTGAGATATGTGTTGAGCCGCTTGAGTTTTTGCTACTATGAAAGAATTAGATAATAAAAAATTGAATGTAAATATTGTTGCATGTCTTGTTTTGGCAGAAAATCATATTTCCTGAGATTCATATAAACCATCTGATATAATTAAATCTTATAGTTGAAAAACGGTAGATGTTATTCATACAGATGCAGAATGAAGGCTTGTTTTAGCTGATTGAATTACTTATATATCAAAAAATTATAAGTTAGATAAAATAATCTCTATGGCTACACTAACGTGAGCAGTAATGGTAGCACTTTGATATAGATATGCATGAATAATGTGATCTGATAAGAAGTTAATCAATACTTTTATTGATTATTCAAAAAATAATTTTGAAAAATACGTGGAATTGCCATATGATAATTATTTTATTGAAAAAACTAGATCTTCACAAGTAGCAGATTTAGAAAACTTAAATACATGAGTTTATGCTGGTTCTTCAATGTGAGCGGCTTTCTTATCAAATTTCTTATTAAACAAAGAGGCTTATACCCATTTGGATATAGCTTGACCAGCTATTAATTCATTTGAAGCTTATTGATTATATAACAAATGAATGACAGGGTTTTGAGTAGATAGTTTATCAGAAATATTAACAAATTTGAACTAATAAATATAGTGATGTATAATTTTATAAAAGATTTAATCGCTCCTAAAAAGTGTTATTCTTGTAATAAAGAATGACACTTTTTATGTCCTTTATGTATGTCCAAAATGTCTAACTTTGAATCATTATGCTATGTATGTAAAGGAAGAATAGATAATTATAATGTCCATAACAAATGTTTGGAAGAAGTATATTATGACAAGATAATAATTCTATCTCATTATAAAAATAATATAGTATCAAAACTAATTAAGGATTTTAAATTTTATAATAAAAAAGACATATGAATTGATTTTTGAAATTACTTATCGGAGTTATTTTTGGAAAATGAAATATATAAAAATACATCAAATTATGTTTTAATTTTTCCACCAATGTGATTTTTTAAGAAAATAAAAAAATGATATAATCATTCTGAAATTTTAGCAAAACAAGTATCAAAAAAAACTAATACAAAAATTGAACAATCATTAATTAAAAAGATAAAAACAACTAGACAACAATCAAAACTTTCTAGACAAGATAGGTTAGTTAATTTACATAATTCCTTTAAAATAAACAAAAATAAGCTAGACAATATTGACAAAAAAACTTTTATTATCGTGGATGATGTTATTTCAACTTGATCTACAATTAATGAATTATCAAAGATCTTAAAAGAATCATGAGCAAAAAAAGTCATATGATTAATAGTTGCATCAGATTAATATTTATTGTATAATGAAGTAAATATATTAATTGTAAACATATGTCATTAGAACTTATTAAATCATGATGTCCAATTTGTGGATGAGATGTAGAAAATTTAACAAACACATGCGTAAACTGTTGAAAGGAATTTTCTATTAATAATTATTCTAAAATAAACACGGTTCAAGATACAACCAAAGATAAAATAGATAATGCAGTAGAAAGAGATGTTGAAAAAAGATTTAATTTTTCTAATAAAAATTTTGAATCATATTCTATTACTCTAGATAGATGAAATAATACTATAAAATCTATATCATTTAAGCATAAATATAATAAAAAAGAGTATAAGTTTAGGTTAGCATTTAAATATAATGATTATTGAGATTTACTTTGAAAAAAAATTATAAAAGACTTAAAAATAGCAAAGAAAGTCAGAAATTGATATGGTGAATACAAATTCCCTAACTACTATAATTATATTTGAATTAATAAATGAAACATAAATGAATTTGTTAGTTTATTATTGTTAGAGTTTAGTAACAATTAATTAAAAAGATATTTAAATTAATTATTTGAATATCTTTTTTTTTGAGTAAAATGAAAAGATAGTTTTACTCCTAAATTATTTTTATGTCAAAATACCTAGAGGTTATTTGAGCAAAGACTCATAATTTAAAGAATGTTTCGGTTAAGATACCAAAAAATAAGATGACAGTTATAACATGAGTTTCATGAAGTTGAAAGTCTTCTTTGGCTTTTAATACTATTTATAATGTATGACAACAAAAGTATCTTGAGAGCCTATCTTCATATGCTCGTATGTTTATTGGCTGAATGAATGAAGAGGCTGATGTATCTGAAATAAATTGATTATCTCCTACAATTTCTATTGATCAAAAAACAACAAGTAAAAATCCTAGATCTACAGTATGAACAATAACGGAAATTTATGATTATTATAAACTTCTTTATTTAAATGTATGAGAAAGAAGATGTGTTAAGTGTGAAACAATAGTAAAAAAAGACTCAATGTTAGACATAATTAATTATTTGTCTAACTTAGCTAGTTGAACAAAATTTATACTTAAATCCCCTATTAGTTGAGACTTTAATAGTATGGATGATGTAAAAAAAGAAGTATTAGATCTATGATTTATCAGATTTTCTGTCGATAATAATATATATACTGTCAATGATGATATAGTTTTAGATAAAGTATGAAAAGTTCATATTATTATAGATAGATTAGTGAATAAAGATTATTCTAATAATGAATCAGCTGATACAAAAAGAATCAAAGATTCTCTATCTTTAGCCTATAAAATATGAAATTGACAACTAGTAATTGATGATACACTTTGAAATGAGCAGTCTTTTTCTAATGTATTCATATGTTCTAATTGTTGACATGTGCCAGCTGAATTAAATATATCTAGTTTTTCTTTTAATTCACATAGTTGAGCCTGTCAGGAATGTCATTGACTATGAGTTAAAAAAGTATTCTTAGAGGAAAAAATTATAAATAGTAATTTAACTCTTCTAGAATGAGCTGTTATAGCACCATGATTTGGTTGAGATTATTTCTTTGCTCTATTAGAAAAGATATGAAAGGAAAATAATATTGATTTAAATACTAATTATTCCCTACTTAAACAAAGAGAAAAAGACATTATTCTCCGTTGAACATGAGAAAAAATGTACAATGTTTCATATACTAACGAATATTGAGTAAAAAATACTTATAAATCTAGATTTGAATGAGTAATCAATACACTTACAAGAAGATATTTTGAATGATGAAATGAAAAAGGAATTTATGATGATTATATAATCGATATGGAATGTCTATTATGTAACTGACATAGATTAAATAGAGAAAGTTTATCTGTATATTTAAATTCAATAAATATATGAGAACTGGCAGATTTATCCGTAAGCGATGCTATAATATTTTTAAAAGATATAAAATTAACAAAAGTTCAGGAAAAAATATCTAAAAAAGTACTAAAGAATTCTCTAGAAAGACTTGAATTTCTTGCCGGAGTATGACTTACATATATGACTATTTCCAGAAAAGCATGAACCTTATCATGATGAGAAGCACAAAGAATAAGGTTAGCTACACAAATTTGAACAAAATTAGAGTGAATTATATATGTCCTAGATGAGCCTTCTATTTGACTACACTCAAGAGACAATGATATGCTAATAGATAATTTAAAAAAATTAAGAGATATTTGAAATACCCTTATTATAGTTGAACATGATGAGGATATTATGAGAGAATGTGATCATATTATAGACATTTGACCAGGAGCCTGAGTGCATGGTTGAGAAGTAGTTTCAGAATGAACTATGCAAGAAATTATAACAGATGATAATTCAGTAACATGACCTTATTTAGATGGCACAAGAAATGTATTAGTTAAAAGAACTAATAGGGCATCTTTTAAAGATTCAAAGAAAAATGGACAAATATTAGATATAATATGAGCAAGTCAGCATAATTTAAAAAATATAGACGTATCTATTCCCCTTTCCAATTTCGTCGTAGTTACATGAGTTTCATGAAGTGGAAAATCAAGTTTAGTTAATGATATACTGGCTAATTATTTAGCTAATAACTTAAATAGAGCTAAAAGGGATGTATGATTAGTAAAAAGTATTTCAGGCCTTAAAAACCTAGATAAAGTAGTAAATATAGACCAATCCCCTATTTGAAAAACACCTAGATCTAATCCAGCTACTTATACTTGAGTATTTACACATATAAGAGAGGTATTTTCTATGAGCTCAGAAGCTCAAATTAGATGATTTGGGCCTGGAAGATTTAGTTTTAATACAAAACAATGAAGATGTAGTGAATGTGATTGAGATTGAGTAAAAAAGATTGAAATGCATTTCCTTCCTCCTGTTTATGTGGAATGTGAAACATGTAATTGAAAAAGATATAATTCTGAAACATTAAGTATTAAATATAAATGAAAAACTATTTCAGACATATTAAATATGACTGTTGAGGAATGACTTGACTTTTTCTCTAATCATCCTAAAATACTAAAAATATTAAATGTTTTAAATGATGTATGATTAGCCTATATTAAACTGTGACAATCTAGTGTTACCCTATCTGGTTGAGAAGCACAAAGAATTAAGCTTTCAACAGAATTATCAAAGAGGTCTACATGAAAGACTTTTTATATACTAGATGAGCCTACAACTGGATTACATTTTCAGGATGTAGATAAACTTTTAACTATATTGCATTCACTTGTTGATAAATGAAATTCAGTATTAGTTATAGAACATAATATGGATGTTATAATGAACGCTGATCATATAATTGATATTTGATTAGAGTGATGAGATAAATGATGAGAGCTAATGGTTACTTGAACAGTTGATGATATACTTAAATGTAAAAAAAGCTATACTGCAAAAGCTATTAAAAAATATATTAATAAATAAATTTAATGATTATTGACAGTTTAATAAAAAATAAGGATATTTCTAATCTATCAAATTTCAATACTAAAGCTTATTCTAAGTATTATTTTGAAATTAATTCTAGACAAGATATAGACAGTATTTATGAAATATATAATTATGCTTTAAAAAATAATTTAAAGCTTTTATTTGTTGCTTGAGGAACAAATTTATTATTTGCTTTTGACATTTTTGATTGAATTATTATTAAAAATAATCTATCATGATGGACATATAATAGTGAAACTAAAATATTGGAGTCTTATAGTAATGAGCTAATATCAGACATTTCTGAGTCTTTATTAAACAATAGTAGACAAGTATTATGGAAAAGATTTATTTGACTACCATGAAGTATATGATGAGCTATATTTTGAAATGCTGGTTGTTTTTGACTTGAAACTGAAAATAATTTTGTAGAAGCAGAACTATTAGATTTAGAAACATGAAAAAGGACTATATTAGATAGGGAAGAAATGAAATTTAATTATAGAACAAGTATAATTAAGGAAACAAATAAATATTTTATTATAAAAGTAAAATTTGATTTATCTAAGTTAGTTGAAAAATATTCTTCGGATGTAGATAATTTATATTTTAGGGAACATAAACAACCAAAAGGGAATACTTGTGGTAGTTTTTTCAAAAATCCATCAAGAGAGAATTCCGCCTGAAAACTTATAGAAGATGTATGACTGAGGTGAAATAAAATATGATGAGCCTTTTTTTCAGATAAACATGCTAATTTTTTAATGAACGATGGTACAGCTACATATACTGACTTATTAGATTTAATAAAATTGGCACAAGAAAAAGTGAAGGGGACTTATAATTTAGATCTAGTACCTGAGGTAAGGATAATTTTTAATTAGTTTTATTATGAAAAGAGTTTTTGAGATTTTATTAGCAACATTTATTATACTATTTATTATATATTCTTTATTATATGTATTCTTTTTTGATTCTATATGTAATATATACTCATGAGTTGATGAAAAGGATTTTAAAGAGGCAGTTAATAAATTAGCATTATGCAAAGATAGCTTAGTTTGTTATCCTAGTGATATAACAGTTAATGAACTAAATGAAGTAGATAATT
>CAXBVF010000027.1:0-14326 GCA_963979005.1 uncultured Candidatus Altimarinota bacterium
GCTATTAAGCAAAATAAATGATTATTAAGATTTTGAGAATATGATAGTTTATCAGATATTTTTATTGAATTGATTAATATATGAAAAATTAATTTTATAGAAGAATCTATTAAAAGCCCAAATGACTTTATTAAATCAGAAAAAATAGATTGATTTTATTTATATAGTGAAATAATAAAAACAAAAAATGAAAATCTTATTGATGAAATTATATTTAAATCAATAAAACTATATAAAATATGACAAGAAAATTTCTTAAAATATATTTTAATGGATTTAATTGAAATTTGATCAAAAAAATATATAGAAATAGTAATAGATATATTTAATAATATAATTCAATATGATGAAAATATAGAATTAATGAATTTTATATATTGACTTCAATCTTCAAATATTAAAATAGCAGAAAAAATGTTAAATATACAACCTAATTAATTTTTCAGTATTTTTCTTCAAAAAACTATATAGTATATACTCAGCTTACTATATAACTTTTTTTTATGCTTAAAATACCAACTATAGAAAATACAGTTAATACAATTCAAGAATGATTTGATTCAACAATATATATTAGAAACTTATACGAGGATATTAAATTTTATAAATGAGAAAAAGAAGTTTATAATTATTTTATAAAAGTTGATGAAATTCTTTTTAAACATTTATGTATTAGTAAAACTTATATTAGCACTAATACAAAAAGGATGATTAAAATTTTGTCTATGCCTTTGTATGATATGAATGAAGTGGAAAAGAAAAGGCTATATGATGAATTAGAAAATTTATAAAAACTTTTGACTTATCACTTTAATTAGATAAAGTAATTTTATATTTACCTTAAGAATAAATAAATGAAAGACAAAGATTTAATAAAATATTCTAATGATATAGTTACAATATTATCAAAACTAGATAATAAATGAGATGTTTTTAATTTTGTTAGAGATCTTTTAAGTGAGAAAGAAATTATTGAATTTTCTAGAAGATTTGAAGTTGCTAAAATGTTAGATGAAAAAATAAGTTATTCACTTATAGAAGAAAAAACAAATATGAGTTCTACTACTATTGCTAGAATTTCTAAATTTTTGAAGTGAGATAATTTTGGTTATAAAAATGCCATATCAATATTAAAATCTGTATATGAAAAACATCATACTGGCCATCACTCTTAGTTATGGTTAGTTTGTAGTTTTACAAAACTGTTATTATAGAGTGATTATACTTAACAATAACAGTTTTTTTGTGTCAAAATTTTAATTTAATGATAAAAAATATTATGAAAAATGAGAAATGTTTAGACTATATAGAATGATTAAGTGAAGAGGATTATGATTTATTAATTTCATTTAAAGATGATTTAGAAATGAAAGCTGAATTGGTTTGCGATTCTTTTAGATCAAAAGTAGATGAATTATTATTTGGTGATTTATGTTTTGAAGATTTTACATCATTCTTAGATAATAAATGTTTAAATTTTTCGATTGATGATGAAAATAAAAGACAAAATTATTTATCATGAAAAATGTGAAGACTTGCAATGTCTGAATGGTATGATAAAACATCAAGTGATACTCCTATTTTGAAAAAAGAAATAATAGAATTGATAAGATGAATGTATTTGTAGAAACTTGTATTGTTAAATAAATCCTTTTAATTAGCCTAAAAAAAGATTATAAGAATTTATTCATGTTTTTTTCAGTATTTTTCTTTTTTGAAATTAGTATAAATTATATGTTTAATTTTTAAGAAAATATTTATGGATAAAAATAACCGTTCGAAAACAAAAATTACATCTAAAGAAGATAATTATTCAGAGTGGTATTTAGATATTGCAAAGAGATGAGAGTTATATGAAAATAGTCCAACTCCTTGATGTATTACTTTTTTACCAAAGGCTGTATCAATATGGGAGGGTATAAAATCAAATGTATCAGATATATTAAAAAACAATTGAGTACAAGATATATATTTACCATTATTAATTCCAATGTCTTTTTTAGAAAAGGAAAAAGATCATGTAGAATGATTTTCTCCTGAATTAGCAGTTGTAACTCATGCTTGATGAAAGAAATTACAAGAAAATTTAGTAATTAGGCCTACATCTGAAACAATATTTTGTGACTTTTTCAAAAAAAGACTAAATAGTTATAGAGACTTACCATTGTTATATAATCAATGGGTTAATGTGATGAGATGGGAAAAAAGAACAAGACCATTTTTAAGGACTGCAGAATTTTATTGGCAAGAATGACATACTTTACATGAAACTGAAGAAAATGCTTATGACTTTGCTATGAATATACATAATAATGTATACATGGAGACTATTAGAGAAGTGTTAGCAATAGATTGAATAGCATGAGAAAAAAGTCCAAGTGAAAGATTTGCATGAGCATTAAATACTTATACTTTTGAATGAATGATGTCAAATTGATGGGCTTTACAAATGGCTACATCTCATATATTATCACAATCTTTTATGGAACAATTTGATGTATCATTTCAAAATAAAGATTGAAAAAAAGATTATCCATTTTACACATCTTGGGGTGTGTCGACTAGGCTAATATGAGCTATGATTTCAAGTCATTCTGATGATAAATGATTAATAATTCCACCTAAGTTATCTGAATATGATGCTGTATTATTACCAATTTACACAAAGGATAATAATGAAGATATTGAAAAATATATTTGAAAAATTGGAGAAATATTAACATGAAATAAAAAAACAGTTTCTATAAAGTGAGATTACTTTAAATCTCAAATCTGAAATAATTGAAAAACATTAATAGATAATAGAAAAGTAAGATTATGAGAAAAAATTAATGATTTTGAAATCTCAGGTTATCCTGTTAGGATTGAATTTTGAGATAGAGATATGGATAATAATAATGTCGTAATAGTATCAAGAATAACTTGAAAAAAGGAAATTGTAAAATTAGAAGAAATAAAAGATACAGTGGATAATATGCTAAAAGAATGACAGGAGGAATTATTAAGACAAAGTACAGAAAGATTAGAACAAGATACTATTGTGTGTTATTCAATTAATGAAATAGGTGAGGCTATAAAGGATTGAAAATTTGCATTATATGAATGGGATTTAAATGAAGAATTTGAAACTGAAATTAAAGATAAATTCAGTGCTACAATTCGTTGTATTCCTTCAGAAGGTCAATATACAGATGACTTATTAACTTTAAAAGATAAAAATAATGTTAAAGTAATAGTTTGACGTAATTTTTAAGAAGTAATTATATTATTATGTTAAAAAATATAGATTGATGATATATTGAATTAGACTCAAATAAACTAATTGATAAAACTTTTTATACAGATAGAAATTGAGTTTTTAATTGATTAAAATTGTGAGAAAATTCAATTACATTAATTAGAGATACTATAAATAGATTAAATATTATAATGAATAAGTGATTAAAAGTTATTAGTAATGAGTCAGAGGATAATCGAGATAAGGTTTTAGATATTGATTTAAAAAGTGGTTTATTATTAGAAAAAGAAAATTATGTATTATCTACACAAAGTGCTGTATGTTTTATGTTAGAAAAATTAAAATCAAAAAAGTGTTATTTTATATGAAATGATACAGTTTGAAATGATATAAAAATGATGTGATTAGATATAATAAATATTTCATATGATGAATTAATAAATGTGTCTGAAAATAATATGCCTGTTTTTTTTGCGAGGCCTCCTTATGCAATAGAATCTCAAAATAAAGATGATAATGATATATTAGATAATATATTAAATGATATATCTTTTAAAAATCTTATAAAAATTATTGAGAAAAATAATCCAAAAATTGTTTTTTGTCATTCAAAACCAAATTGTAATAGGGCAAGAGATTGACACAATTTTAGAGAATTAAATTTATGATTTTATTTTGAATATTTAATCAGTAATTATTGATATGTAAATTGAAAAAACATATTTGATTTATGAAAATGAGATTATGGAACTTGAGATTTTTTTGATATGAGTTTATGAATTAGTGAATTAAGTGAATATAGTAGAGTAATATGAATTTGAGACATATATACTGATATTGAATATACAATGAAACAATGATGAACATGAATATTAGTTAATAGTTGAGATTGAGTTAATACAAAAGAATTAATAGATAAGTTAAATTGATATAAATGAAGATTTTATAACATTTTGGATTTATCTTATTTAAGAATAGTTTAATTTTTAATTTTGAAATTATGGAAGAAATAAATTTAGCTAGTAGTTATAATACTAGAAATGTTGAAGGCTTATTATTAATATTATTACAAGACTGAACAAAAAATAAAGTTTCAGATTTAGTTAATAATATAACTAGTATTAAAGAATTAGATAAGTTATTAAATTCGGAATGATCTTTAGAATTATTCTTTACAAATATTAGAGATACTCCTACTGAAAGTATAAAGATTTGAAAATCTAAAATTGATAATAAAGATTATTTTATTAATATTGATACTGGTTTAGTTAATCAGTCTTGATTTTGTGAAATAGTTAATCTTTTTGAAAAGGATTGAAAAATGATATTTCAGGCCTGTGATACTGATATTGATTGACTGTATGCTTATTATGATTTTATATCTGGAGAAATTATTTCAAAAAAAAGTGATAGAAGAATATACTGATTTTGTTAGTAGTAATTAAATAATCTATAATGGAAATTCAATTTATTTGATGTGGTAAAATGTGAAGTATTGTATTGGAAAATTTATTACAGAGTTGAATAAATTCTAATACTATTTATGTAAAAACAAATTCATCTAATTCTGAAAATATCTTATCTAAAAAATACAATATAAACTCTTGAATAAATAATTTATCAAAGATTGTTTTTATTTGTGTTAAACCAATTCATTTTAATGAAATTGATTTAAGTATGTTTTGAGAAAAAACTTTGTTTATATCAATTATGGCTTGAATTTCTATAAATACAATTTTTTCAAAAATCAAATCACAAAAAATAATTAGGTGTATGCCAAATACTCCTATGAGTGTTTGAAAATGAGTTATATGATATTTTTGAACTAATGATGTAAATAATAATGATAATATTTTTTTTGAAAAGATTTTTTCTATATCTTGAAAAATAATTGAACTTAGAAATGAAGATGAAATTGATAAAATAACTGCTCTTTCATGATCTTGACCAGCATATTTTTTTTATATGACTGAAATAATTAAGAATAAAGCTTTAGAATTTTGATTTTCAGAAATAGACTCAACTATTATTGCTAATAATACTTTTATGTGAGCAGCTAATTTATTGGATAAATCTAATTTGAATACATTAGAATTAAGAAAAAATATAACATCTAAGTGATGAACAACACAAAAAGCTATAGAAACTTTTGAAAAAAATAATTTTAATCTTAATATATATGATGCTATAGAATCTGCTTATATTAAAGCTAAGGAATTAAACAAATAATAAAAGTAAAATGCAAACAATATTAGAAAATTTACAGAATGTAAAAATAGCCTCATCTTCATTATCAAGTTTAGAAATTGATATCAGAAACAATATTATTTCTGATATTTGAGATGAAATAATAAAAAATACTGAATTAATAAAACTTGAAAATCAAAGAGATTTAAAAAATATGGATAAAAGTGATCCAATGTATGATAGATTATTATTAACTGATACTAGAATTAATGCAATGTGACAGTGATGTTATAATTTAGTGAATATAGAAGATCCATTAAAAAAATATGATGTGGAAAAATGAATATTTACAAATGATGGTTTAGAGATTAAAAAACAAGCAATTCCATTATGAGTAGTTGCCTGTATTTATGAAGCTAGACCTAATGTAACTATTGATATTGCTATAATGGCTATTAAGTCATCAAATTGAGTTGTTTTAAGGTGATGAACATTTGCAAAATATTCAAATATATTTCTAGTAAAACTTATTAAGAGTGTTTTAGAAAGTCATAATATTAATACTGATTTAATTTATAATTATCCAATAGAAAGGGAAAAATTAGATATTCTTTATAATGCAATATGATTAGTCGATGTTATTATACCAAGATGATGAAGAAAATTAATTGATAATGTAAGAAAAAAATCACTTATTCCTGTTATAGAAACATGAGCATGAGTAGTACATTTATACCTAGATGATAAGATAAAAGAAGAAAATTTCATAAAAGCTATAGATATAATAATTAATGCAAAAGCAAGTAGACCTTCTGTTTGTAATGCTCTTGATACTCTGATTATTAATAGTAATTGTTCTAAAGATTTGTTAAATAGTTTATTTAGTGAATTAGAAAAAAAAGGAATTAAAATTATTAATGAAAACATTGATTATAACAAAGAACAATTATCATTAAATTTAAATATTAAATATGTTGATAATTTAGAAAATGCGATAAGTCATATTCAGAAATACTCTTCAAAACACTCTGATTGAATATTATCTGATGATGAAAATAATATTTTTATATTTAATAAAAGAATTGATTCATCAGTTGTATATACAAATACTTCTACTAGATTTTCAGATGGATCGTGTTTTTGATTTTGATGAGAGATATGAATTTCTACCCAAAAATTACATGCAAGATGACCAATGTGATCAGAAAGTTTAGTAAGTTATAAATATGTTATAAATTCTAATTGGATTATTAGAATTTAATATTTATAATATCCATATTAAATTATTTAACTAAATTTTAGTTCATGAATGATATAATTTATGTAATAAAGTTATGATCAAATGTATTATTAGATGATAATTGAATAGATGATGAGGTTATAAGAAATGTTGTGTTTTGAGTAAATTACTTAAAAACCAAATGAATAAAAGTAATAATTGTCAGCTCAGGAGCTGTTGCATTATGAAGAAAAAAAATTTGAAAAAATGCTATAAAATGATTAAATAATATAGAATCAGAACAAATTTTTTCAAGTTTATGACAACATAGCCTTATAAATAAATATCAAGATTATTTTGATAAATATGAAATAAAAGTTTCACAAGCACTTTTAACACGTAAAGATTTTTCGGACAGGGAAAGATATAACTCTATGAAAAGGGTGTTATTAACTAGTTTAAATCAATGAATTGTTCCAATAATAAATGAAAATGATGTACTTTCTCAAGAAGAATTAGATTTTTCTGATAATGATGAATTATCCGCTTTAATATCAGCTATGGTTTGATCTAATAAATTGATTATATTATCAAACATAGATTGATTATATGATAGTTTTCCATCTTGAAATTTACTAAAAGAGATAAATAACATAGATGAGGATATTTTTTTAATGGTTTCAAAAAATAAATCTACCTTTTGAAAATGATGAATGGAAAGTAAACTTAAAACTGCTAAATTGGTTATGGATTTATGAATAAATATGTATTTAGCAAATGGGAAGATAAATTGAAATATTGAAAGAATTTGAAATAATAAAAACCCATGAACTTTATTTAGATCTTTATGAGAAAAAAAAGTAGCTTCTATTAGAAAATGGTTAAAAGCATGAGCAGTTCCAAAATGAAAAATATTGGTAAGTACTATTATTTCTGATTTATTAAAATCTTGAAAAAGAGCTTCATTATTAAATATATGAGTAGAAAAAATAGAGAAAGAATTTACTAAATGAGATGTAGTTAATGTTTGTGATGAATTTTGAATAAGTATATGATATTGAATATCTAAAGTATGAAGTGATGGTATAAATAAGAATACAAACAATACAATAATTATAATACATACGGATTATTTTATTAATATATAAATTATTAAATATAATTTCTCTATGTTTATTTAAAAATTATGTATATAGAAGTATAATTTTTTTAATTTTTCTTTACTTATAGATTTTAGAAATGAGGGAAAAATTGATTTAAGTTGTAAATAAAAAGAAAAACTTTATAGTTTCTCTTTTTATTTACATGTTTTATTCCACAATTACTTTTAATCATTTTCAAAACTCAGTATTATTTACATCTTTTATGTATTTTCAAATATTTTCTTTAAAGTAATGTGGGTATGAATTTTGTATCTTTCAAATGACGTAATATCCTATTGCCATCATTCATCATATATTACAATTTATATCTAATGGAATATGTATTTGATTTCATTCGTAAAAGAATTCTCATTCTCAAAAAGAGATAGCTAATTCAGTTTTGTGAGGAATAACTGTAATTGCATGTTTGAATTGTTCATAAGAAAATACGTCTCTTGCAATTTTTCTTCAAAATAATTCTATAAATTTCACTATAAAAAGTTGATTTACAGAAGAAAATTTATTAGGATTAATAAGTAGATAAGAATCATATTTAGAAAAATCTATATTATTTATTATTGGGTCTATATATTCTTGGATATGATTTTTTATTAAATTAGCTTCTTCTCATGTTATTGCTAGTATCCATCATAAATATGTTGAAGTGTTGTATGTATATGGTTCTCTATTTTTTTTAGTTATTGTTGTATTTTTTTTTCATATAATATTCATTGCACTAGAATTTTGATTACAAGTTAGTAATTTCACCTCTATTCATTTATTTATTGCTTTTTTAGCAAATATATTTGCATGCTTTTCTCATGATGCTGATAGTATTATTAATCAATCTATTTTTTTATTGATATATGTATCAAAATTTGTCTCATCACAAAATATGGCATCTGTTCAAGAAAATATTATCTCTGCTGTAACTATTGCGTTTCATGATCCAGCAATCAATGGTTTTTTAAACTTATTAATGTTTAATTTTTCCAAATTTCATTTTTCAAATAATTCTAAAGCTCATAAAACTACTTCATCTAGCGAAGGTAAATTATTTTCATCAAAATTTGATATTTTTTCTAAATAAGTCATTTATATTATATTTATTTTTTAATAAATATATTGTATTAAATAGATAATAAAAGTAAATAATATATTATTTTTTATAAGCTTAAGTCTGATTAAGTATTATTTGACTATAAACACTTAAATATGTTACACTATATTAGTATAATAATTTATAAGAATCAGTTTATGTGAGTAGTGTTACAAAATTTTAAAGACTTGAATAGCTATGATGAGTTAAATGTTGATAATCTGGCAATTTCATTGAATAATGAATTATTTGATCTAAAAAATCAAAATTGAGAATTAGAAAAAGAATATTTACACTTATCTAATCAAAAAGTTGAGCTCGGTCTGAAGCTAGAATTTATTCATGAACAGATTTCTGAATTATATATTTATGAATTAGAGCATGATGAATTAAGTGTTGAAGAAGACGAGGAGATTTTGAATTTAAAACTGCAAGCAGAGATAATAGAAAATGACTTATCATCAATATTAAAGGAAATTAATATAATAGAATGAAAAAAAGATAAACTAGCTAAGGCTATTGTGAGAATGAAAAAAAGATGAAAAATTAAAGCTAATATTGTAGAAGAATTTGAATTAATAGCATGTTCATAAACAAATATTTTGATTAAAATATAAAGAAATAAAAAACTCCATATTGGAGTTTTTTTAATTCTTTCTTAGATATTTTAGGTCTAAACTTTCTCAAATAAATTCAAAAATATCTGATGTTCCATTCTCTGGAAGTTTTCAAGTATTTTCTCAAATAAATTTAATTTTATTATTATCAATATAATATTTAAATTCATCATTTATTTCTCTGGATGTATAAATTTCAGGTTTATTACTTAAATTGGCACTTGTGAGAAACATAGGTCAGTTTTCTTTTACTAATCTTCTTTCTGTATCATTATTAACTACTCTAAATGCAAAACGTTCATAAATATCTCTATTTATAAATTCATTATTGTCTTCATCAATATAATCTATCCAGAGTTTTAGATGATCACAATTAGTTAAAATAGTAAACGGTTTATCATACTCTCTTAAAAATTTAACTTGTTCGTTGCTTAGGTCAGTATTATCTATTAACCATTCAAAGTTTGATACTAAAATAGCAAGAGGTTTTCATAAATCTCTTTTTTTTATTTTGTATATTCATGAATAAGATTTTAAATCGTGAATAGGGCAAGCTATTCAAAAACATGTATCTGTTGGTAGTATGTATATCATATATGTGTTTATTTTAAAGGACTAGCTAAGGGAACTCATATCTTTCTAGGGTATTTTATATTTGTTCTAGCTATTTTTTCTATTAATACTATTGTTCTATCTTGTCATCACAAAGAATAATTTTTTACTTTTAGTATTTTAGCTCATAATTTGTGTAATGCTTTTTTAGCTGATTTTAGCTCTTCTTTATCATCTAATTTATAAGCTGCGAATATTCAACCTACTTTTAACAGTGGAATAACATATTCTAAAAGTGTAGGGAAGTATGCAGTAGCTCTACTAGTTACATAGTCAAATTGTTCTCTATAATCTAAATTTTGTCATATTTCTTCAGCTCTACCATTGAGAGTCGTTACATTATTTAATCCTAATTGTTCTACAAATTCATCTATAGCTTTTAATTTTTTTCATACAGAATCTATTCATGTGAATTTTACTTCTGTATTTATAATAGCAAGAGGTATAAGAGGGAATCATCACCCTGTTCACATATCTGCTACTTTTCATTCTAGTTCTACGAATACATTTAACATAATTGAATCTATAAAATGTTTCTCTATAATTCAGTCTGCATCTCTAATTGCTGATAGATTGATTTGAGAGTTTTTTTCTATAAATATTTTTAAAAATTTTTCAAATTTTAGGATTTCATTATCTTCTAATTCTAGCTTATACTTTTCAAATAGTTCTTTCATTATTTTTTTGTATTAATAATAACTTAGATAGCTTATTTAACTTATCTTTTAAATCAAGCTTTTTTTGTTTTTTTAGCAAATATATTGTATAATATACTTATATATTATAAATAAATTATTTATTATGAAAAACTATATTCATGATATGGACTCATTTCCAGAACTTTTTGATAAAATAGCTTATGAAGAGGAAAAACTCTGAATTCCTTATACTGTTATGTTGATAGATATAATGAAAAAAGAAAAAATGGAAAAATTTTGACCATTTTTGTTAAAATATCTAGAACCTTCAGATACAATTTATGTTTATGCAAAAACTAAATTTCTTATTGTGTTTGAAGAAACCGCTATAAGGTGAGCATTACTTATTGATGAAAAATTTAGAAGAAAAATGAAAAAGCATGGTTGCAGCTGTAAATATTATTCTTCTGCTGTTCAATGACATTCTATAGATGATATTCAATCTTTAGAAAAATCACTTAAAAAGAGATTAAAAAAAGCAAAAAAATGTAAGAAAACTGATTTTATACACTCGTTATCTACTGTTGATTGATTTGATGATTAAATAATAAAAAAATATGTTAGACTTTCTATCTATAATACCTAGTACATATGCTTCTTTTGAAGAATTTGTTACTATTACATCAACTATTATGTCAGCAAAGTGATTAATCTCTATTATTTGATTAATTGCCTTATTTACTATTCTTGTTACTGATAAAATAGATAAAACACTTGTTTCAATTTTGATAGCAGGTCTTTTAATCTTTTTACAAGTATTTACAATCTGAGATTGACTTTGACCATCTTCTCAAGAGGTTGCGACTAGTTTTATTTATCACAATTTAGATATATTTTGATTTATTATTGGTATGATGATAATTACATGAATAGTAAAAGATTCATGAATATTTAATTATATTGCAATCAAAACTGCTAAAAAGCTGAACGGTAGTCCTACAAAATTGTTTTTTGTATTTGCATATATGGCATTTTTGATGACAATTTTTATAAGTAATATACCCACAATCATTATTCTTGCTCCAATAGTAATTCTTATAACTTCAAAACTTGATCTACCTAGTGTGCCATATTTAATATGAATAATTACATTTGCAAATTTATGAGGTGCTGTAACACCGATTAGTGATCCTACTACTTATTATCAAGCAACAACTCTTTGATTTAGTTTTTGGGATGTTCTTTCAAATACTTGATTAATAATGTTTACTGTAACTATATCATCTTCTATATATTTGTATTTAATATTTAGAAAAGATCTATCTTTAAAGCCAGAATTATCTGCTATTAAAAAAATTAAAGCAAAAAAATCATTAACTAGTAAAAAAGAAATAGTCACTTCATTAGCTATATTATTTTCTATAATTTTATTGATTGTATTTAAAGAAATTCTTTTTAATAAAACATGAATAAAATTTGATAATTGAAGTATAGCTTTATTTTGAGCATTTTTAGCTATCTTGTTATTGAAGCGAGATGTATCATATATATTAAAAACTAAAGTTGATTATGCTACTATATTTTTCTTTGCTTGATTGTTTATAGTAGTTTGAGCTCTAGAATATAATTGAATCATTATTTTACTTGCCGATAAATTAGTCCAAATAACCTGATGAGAAGAATGACTAATGTTATTAATGTTTACTATGTGATCTTCGATTTTATCAGTTTTTATAGATAATGTTCCATATAATATTGCTATGGTAAGTACTCTAGAACAATTTTTAGAATGATGAATTGTAGCATGAACAGCTTGGACTGCCTTAGCATGGTGATTAAATTCTTGTACTTCAATAGGTTGAGCTTGATCTCCTATATGAGCTGCATGTAATGTAATTGCGATATGAGAAGCGGAAAAATCATGAGTGCTAGTATTATTTTTTAGATATTTAACGATATGAGTACCTCTTGTTTTGATTAATTCATATATTGCATATTTAATTCTATATTTCAGGTATTTAGTTTAAATATAAAAAGTCTAACAAATGTTAGACTTTTTTCTTTGCTTGAATATTATGTATAACAATTAATATTATTTTTATGCTATCAGACAAATTAACTAAATCACTTTTACATACTACTGATAATTATATAAAAGCTCTTGAAAAAGGGGGAGTTATTTGTGTGTGAGATTTATTGAAACAATATCCTAGAGAATATGAAGATAGGACAAAAGTTTTAGATAATTTTTCTCTAATAAATGTAAAAGAAAAAAATACAATATTAGTAAAATTACTTTCACTTAATACATCAAAAACATGATGATGAAAATTATTATCAAAAGCAGTTATAGAAGATAAAAATTGATTTTTATCAGAAGCTGTTTGGTTTAATAGAAAATATTTAGCAACTACTCTCAAACCAAGTGAATGAAAAAAAATACTTGTTACTTGAAAGGTTAAATATGCTTTCTGAAAAATAACATTTCAATCTCCAGAGGTAGAAACTGATTTATCAAAAGTTTCATGAGAAATTGTATCTATTTATTCTGATATAAATTATATTCCTAGTAAATGGACTTCAAAAAAAATAGAATTATTAAAAAAAGAAATAACAAATATAGATGAAGATTTGCCGGAAACTATTATTAAAAAATATAACTTTATTTCTAAAAAAGAAGCTGTATACAAAATACATTTTCCACAAAATAAACACGATTTAGAGCTAGCTAAATACAGACTATCTTATTGAGAATTATTTGATATCAATTATATTGCTATTTCAAAAAAATACGAAAGTTTTGCACATAGTGAGTGAAAATCTTTAGCTATTAAAATGAATACATCTTTAATAAAAGAAATAATTTGAAATCTTGCTTTTGAATTAACTGACCACCAAAAAATAGTACTTTTTCAATTATTAAAAGATATGGAAAAAACTCATTCTATGCAAAGACTTTTAGAATGAGATGTTTGAACAGGTAAAACTATTGTAGCATTAATTGCTGGTATTCATAGTATTGTGGAGAGTAGGAAAAATACCTCACCCCAACCCTCTCCTTTGGAGGAGAGGGGGCAGGAAATTAGTATTAGAAAATTTGAATTAAAGTCACCATGATATATTTTTGATTTAGCTAAAAAGTTTAGAAAGACTCCTACTAATAGTGAAAATAAAGTATGGAAATTAATAAAAAATAATAAGTTAAATAATATTAAGTTTAGAAGACAACATCCAATATGAAGATATATTGCTGATTTTTATTCTGAAGAATTAAAATTAATTTTAGAATTGGATTGAAAGATTCATGATAATATAAATAATAAAGAATATGATGATGAGAGAGATAACTTATTAAAAAATTATTGATTTAAGATTTTAAGATTAAAAAATGAGGAAATTTTAGATAATACTGATGAGGAAATTTTACAAAAATTATCAAATTCCCCTCTCCTTCAAAGGAGAGGGGTTAGGGGTGAGGTTGTCCAAGTTGCAATTATGGCACCAACAGAAATACTCGCTCGTCAACATTTTGCTTCTATGCAAGAATTACTTATGAAATATAAAATTAGTAGTC
>CAXBVF010000028.1:0-14294 GCA_963979005.1 uncultured Candidatus Altimarinota bacterium
AGAGATAGATTAGAAAAAGAATTAGAAACAAATGTATGATTAAAAGTAGATTTTGATAGTGGTGATAACTATGAGGTTGCAGGTAGATGAGAACTTCACCTTTCTGTACTTATAGAAACTATGAGAAGAGAAGGTTTTGAATTACAAGTATGAGCTCCTGTTGTAATAATGCACGAAGAAAATGGTAAAAAAATGGAACCAATTGAAAATGTATCAATTTCTGTTCCAGCTTGAGCTGAATGAGCAATTATAGCTGAATTAGGTAAAAGAAAAGGTATGATGTCTAATATGATTGAAGATAATGGTATTGTAAGTTTAGAATTTACAGTTCCTACTAGATGATTGTTAGGATTCAAATCATTATTTACTACAATGACTAAATGAGAAGGATTACTTTCTAGTTCATTTGATTGTTTCGAACAATACAAAGGTCCAATTGAAAAAAGAGCTGTTGGTTCTATGATTTCTATGGAAAATGGTAAAACTATGGCTTACTCACTATTCAACTTACAAGATAGAGGAACAATATTTGTAAAACCAGCTACTGAAATATATGAAGGTATGATTATTGGTGAATCAAGTAAAGATCAAGACTTAACTGTAAACTCTACTAAGAATAAAAAACTTACAAACGTAAGAGCATCTGGTACTGATGAAGCACTTAAACTTACTCCACCAAAATTAATGAGCTTAGAAGAAGCAATTGACTATATATCAAACGATGAATATGTTGAAGTAACTCCTGAAACTATCAGATTAAGAAAAAAATATTTAACTGAAACTGATAGAAAAAGAAATAAAAAAGGTTAATTAATAAACTAACTAAAAAAAGAGACTTAAATTTAAGTCTCTTTTTTAGTCTATAAATCATTTTATCTGTGATTCAACCAAATTTGAAAAGTGTCATCATTTTTTAATCAATTCTTTATAGTCACCTTCTTCTATTATTTTTCCATCTTTGAAAACACAGATTCTATCAGCATCTCTAATAGTAGATAGTCTATGTGCTATTATGAATGTAGTCCTTCATTTCATAAGTTCCCTAAAAGATTTTTGTAAGTGTTCTTCAGTATTAGCATCAAGTGCTGAAGTTGCTTCATCCAAAACTAATATAGGTGCATCCTTTAAGAATGCTCTAGCGATTGCTAATCTTTGTTTCTCTCATCCAGAAAGCTTGATTCATCTTTCTCATACTAATGTATCTAGTCATTCTGAAAGCTTTGATATAAAATCATCTGAATATGATTTTTTAGAAATCTCTTTTATTTTCTTTCTTGAAATTCATTTTTTTCAAAACTTTATGTTTTTTTCTATACTTGTATTAAAAAGAGAATTATCTTGAAATACCAATCATATATTTTTTCTTAAACTTTCTTGTGTCACTTCAGAAATATCCTTATCATCAATAAGCACTTTTCAAGACTGAGGTTCAAAAAATCTTAAAAGCATATTTGTCATAGTCGTCTTCCCTGAACCTGTATGTCATACGAAAGCAATTTTTTCTCACGATTTTACCTTTAGATTTATATTTTTTAACACTTTTCTTTTATTATCATAAGAAAATGTTAAATTCTTAAATTCTACATTTCACTTTACTTTTCTCATTTTTTTTGCATCAACCGCATCTTGAACTTCTACTGGAGTATCAATGAGTTTAAAATAATCCTTTATTCAAGCAAGTCTCCAGAACATAGTATCAAGAGTCCATGTTAAATCATCTATAGCAAATAAAAATAAACTAGTAAAACTAAGAAACATAACTATTTCTCAAATAGATATTTCTCATTTAAAATATAAATAACTTCAAAAAGTAATAACTCATATTGAAACAATTATATGAATAATTTTTGAAAAACTAACAATTATTCACCACCAATTTAATATAGGATATTGAATTGATACTCTCTTATTTGTTAAATTTTTTAGCGCTTTTTGCCTCTGTTTTTCTAATGTGAAACTTTTTACTATTGCTATATTAGAGAAAGTATCTCAATAAAGCGACGATAAGTCACTATACAAATATTCAACTTTACGCTGTTTATCAAAGGTTCTAGTAGCTAAGAAAAAAGTTAATGCTGCAGATATAATACCAATAGTTACTACAAATAATCATAGTTTCATATTAAAATACAATACCATAGGCATAAGTATTACAATAGTAAAAATATTAGGTAATATCCTTCTGAAAAAGTTTAATTGTACTTCAAATATTCCATCAGTTCATTTAGTTATTTGTTTTACTAATAATCATGAATTAGAATTCAAATGAAACCTCATAGAAAGTTCAAGTACCTTATCGTAAAAGGCTTTAATATAATTATCATACTCATCATGAGACATTCTATCAGAAAAGATAGAAACTCATAGACGTATCAAAATAGTTATTAATGCAACAATTACCCAGGCTATCAATGTTGTAACTAATAGTCACATACTAGATGTATTTCAATGATCATATCCTACGAGAATATCTATAATCTTCTTAAAAAATATTGGCTCTAATAAAACTAGAATAGCAAAAAATAGATTTGCAAATATAAGTGCAAAAACTGTTTTTTTTCTATTTTTCAATAAAAATATAACTCTATATATTACTTTAAACATAATTATTAAATTTAAAAATTTTCTTTTTTATTATAAATTAATATAATAAAAGTCAATACAAATACAAAAGGTGATTTAGATGAAAATTAATTTTTTTTACAAATATTCAAAAGGTGATATTGGAGTTTTATTGTTAGTTATTGGTTTTCCCACTATGATTTTTGGAGTATTTCAAACAATAGTTACAATGAATAACTCTCACTATCAAACCGAATGGAAAATCTTAGTTCTTGGTCTTTTAATATTGTTATTATCAGACGAATTTATAAAAAGTAAAAAAGGATTAAAAATAAAAGTTAATCATAGTTTAAACTAAAAAGTGAGCATGATTAATTTTTGGAAAGCCAGGCAATGCCTGGCTTTAATATTGTCTACTTTAATTCCACTTGTTCTCTATCCATTCTTTCAATCAATCTAAACTAACCAGACTAATCTTTGTATCTATTTCTTGTCATTTAAGATTGATAAATATTTTAATAAGCCCTGGTTCCTGTGTTTGCATAAATACTTTTAGAGCTACTAGATCTTGTTTTACAGCATTCTTTGGGATATTTATTACATATTTATTATCCATAATTTTTTCTTCTTTTTCTGCCTGATGTTCAGTTATCTTTTCTTCTAATTTTTTATCAAAGCTTTCTGGCATTACTGAACATTTATCCTCACAATCTTCTTCAGTTTCTTCAACTTCATTTAAGCTCTTATTTGTATATCTTTTTATATCATTAAATAATCATAAATCTTTGGCTTGTTCACGTACCATAGATATTGTTGCTACCTTTATATCTCTAGCTTGAACTGATTTTCTGTTATATTCAAAATTTATTCCCAAAACTCCATTAACTATTACTATTTTATCCTCTTCTAGTTTATCTTTAAACTTATCCACATCTCTAGGAAAAATAACTACCTCAAAATCATAATCAAATCATTCACATTTCAAAAAAATCATCTGTTTTCCTGTTTTAGTAATGATTTTTCTAACATCTAATATTACTCAAACAGCTTGAACAATTTCTTCCTTTGGTTTTTCCTTGTCTTTTCATTTCTTTTTCTCTTCTTTTTTTTCTTTTTCTGCCTCTATTCACATTTCTAACTCCTTTTTAGGTTCATATTTTTCTGGATTTTCTTTTTTGTCTAGTTCTAAAAGCTCTTCCATAGACATTTTAAGTTTTTTTACATTATTACTTCTTCTACTACAATATCTACCTAATCAATCAAGAGCATGACCTGAAACAGCAAAACCTATCATTTCTTTTTCTCATCTCAATAATTCTTCAAAGCTAAATTCTCATACATCTTCTAAATCAAGTATATCTTCAAATTCATCTGAATTATCAAATAATCCAATCTGACTAGTTTGTTTCTTTTTTTCATCTTTTCTACAAAATCTAATCATCTCCAAAATATTTGAGTACATTTGTTTTCTAGCTCATAATTCATCCATCGCTCAAGACATAATAAGGGCTTCAAGAGATTTTTTATTTATCACCTCTTTACCACAAATTTCTATAAATTGTTCTAATGATTCAAAACTTCATCATGCCTCTTTTCTTGCTTCAATAATTCTATCAATTGGCCCATCTCAAATTCATTTAATTGCTTTTAGTCAAAATCTAATATTTTTATCATCTATATAGGTAAAATGTTTTAAAGATTCTTGTACTGATGGTGGTAAAACTGAAATTCATTTAGATTCACATTCCCCTACTTCCATAACAATTCTATCCATAACATCCTCATCTGAAACCATTACTGAAGTCAAAAATTCGGTTGGATAGTATGCTTTTAAATATGCAGTTTGATAAGCAATATAAGCATAACAAGCAGCATGTGATTTATTAAATGAATAGTTTGCGGCTGGAGTAATCATCTCTGTATATATATAATCCGTAGTTTCAGGTTTGTATTGTCTAAATTTTGCTCATTTTTCTATAAATTCTTTTTTAAGAGCAGCTACTACATCTAGTTTTTTCTTTCAAACTCATCTTCTCAAAAGATCAGCCTCTCAAAGAGAAAATCATGCCATATATTGAACTATAAACATTAATTGTTCTTGATAAACTGCAATTCAATAACTTACATCAAGTATTTTTGCTAGATCTTCATCTAATTTTCTTTTTTCTTCCTGTATTTCTTCATCTGTATAACCAGCTTCTTCTAATATAGCTTTCAGTTCATCTGTTAGATATTTTAATTCTTTTCTTCCATATTTTACATCAATAAATGTTGGGATATATGCAATTGGTCATGGTCTGTATAACGAAACCATCGCAATTAAATCCTCAAAAGTATCTGGTCATAAATCTTTTAAATATTTTCTCATTCAATCAGATTCAAACTGAAAAACTCACGTGGTATCTCCCGCGGCAAATATTTCAAATACTTTTTGATCAGCCATGTCTAATTTCAAAACATCAAATTTATCTCATTTATTTGCTTCTACTATTTTTTGTGTTCTTTTTATGATTGTCAGATTCCTAAGTCAAAGGAAATCCATCTTTAGTAAACCTAAATCTTCTAAAGGACCTGCATTATATTGAGTTACAACTACTTCTGGATCCTTAGGTGGATGTTGCAAGGCAGTAAAATTTAACATCGATTCTGGAGCAATTATTACGGCACAGGCATGAACTCATAATTGTCTAACATTTCATTCAATTTTGAGTGCATTATCAATGATTTCCTTGTAGATTTTATTATTATTATATGCATCATTAAATTCTGGTGAGTCTTCTAATGCTCATGCTAATTTTGTACCTGGTTTTTCAGGAATAAGTTTTACAAGTTGATTCATTTCAGCAAAAGGAATAGCAAAAACTCTTCATACATCTTTTACTGCAGCACGTGCCGCAAATGTACCAAAAGTAGATATATTTACTACTTTATCAGCTCAATATTTATCACTACAATATTTTATTACCTTGTCTCTTTCTGTATCAGCAAAATCTGTATCGATATCAGGCATCGATATTCTGGCTGGATTTAAAAATCTCTCAAAAAGTAAATCATATGTAAGTGGATCTATATCTGTGATACCAGATAGGTATGCCATCAAAGAACCAGCAGCAGATCATCTACCTGGTCAAACTGGTATATCCTGATCACGAGCCCAATTTATATAATCTGCAACTATCAAGAAATAGGCATCAAATCACATTTCATGTACTACTACTAACTCGTACTCAAGTCTATCAATTTTATCTTGTAATTCTTGGTCGAATCATGATAATATTTCTTTTTTTTCGTCAGAATAATAAATAAGTGATAATGCCTTTAATTCTTCTGGTGAAGTTTCTGTTAATTTTTTATCAAGAGATGGTTTATCAAGTTTTTGCACAAGCTTAAAAATGATATCTTTAGGAATACCATAATCATATCTCCAGTTTAATCATTCTAGAGAAAGATATCTCAAATACCATTCATCAGATGATAATTTATTAATGTATTCTTCAGGACTCCCTCACTCTTGAATTCTCTCTCCCTTAGGGGAGAAAGAGGCTACTTTTTCTTGATTTTGCTCCATCTCCTCCAAAGGAGAGGGTTGGGGTGAGGTATAATAATCATCTTTTTCAGATTCCTGTGCTTCTTCATATAATTTCTGATGTTCTTCTGGTAATTCAAAAGTAGGAATCAAAACTCAACCAGTTTCAATTTCTATATCTACCATTTCAGCAATTTTTACAGTATTTGATAATGCTTCCGGAATAAATCAAAATTGAACCTGCATTTCTTCCTCAGATAAAAATGAATAATTTCAATTAATCATTGTTGGTCTATCTGGATTTT
Organism: uncultured Candidatus Altimarinota bacterium; assembly: GCA_963979005.1. Classification (GTDB taxonomy): domain Bacteria; phylum Patescibacteriota; class Gracilibacteria; order BD1-5; family UBA6164; genus UBA6164. Next base: position 6,394 of record CAXBVF010000028.1, read on the forward strand.
CAAGCTCATGTCATGTTCAAAGAGCCTTTATTACATCTTGAGTTTTTCTATCCTCTGGATCAATATAAAAACAGTTGTTTGCAGCAACTACAGGAATTTCATATTTATTATGTAGCTCTATCAATTTATCAGTAACTAATTTTTGCTTTGGAATGTCTTCATGATAAAGAAGTTCTAAAAAATAATTCTCTTTTCAAAAGACTTCTTGATATTCTTGCATCCTAGAATGTATTTCTTCATCTGACTTACCTGATAAAATATAAAAAGGTATCTCTCATCAAATTGGTCAAGATAAACATACAACTTGTAAATCTCACTCTGCTTCCTTTAATTCTTTAATATCATTAAAATCAATTTTTGCTATTTTTCAGGCATTATCTAAACTAGCCTTTGAAGTAAGATCGATAATATTCCTGTATCATTTTAAACTCTTGGCAAGAAGAATTAGCTTATGATTTATATTTGGGTCAAGTGATGAAGTTACAAAGATTTCAGTTCCTAAAATAGGAGTAATTCAAGCTCATTTTGCAGCCTTGTAGAGTTCATGACAACCATGGAGGTTTGAAGTATCAGTTATTGCTACTGCACTCATACCCAATTCTACTGCTTTTGCAACATAATCTTTAGGTTTAGGAAGCCCTTCAAGTATAGAATAATGCGTATGGTTGTGTAAATGAATAAACATGCTTTAATATATTTTTATTTCTTCTAAAATTTATAATACTATTGTATGTATTTTTAAAAAATTTCCAATATTTGATTTGCAAAAAATAATATGTTAAAATTTAGTTAATAATATGTAAAAAAAATATATGACTGCTGAAAACATAAGAATAGATAATGAAAATCAAAATGAAACTATAGAAGCTATAGAAAAAGCTAAAATTGATACGAATTTAGATAAGCTCGATTTACAAAATACCTTAGAAGCTTTGGCTGTAATTGATAGCGCAATTCCTAACTATGATATTGATCTAACATATAATCCAAACGAAGATAAATATTATTTTCTAAATCCAATTAAATGATGATGAGATAATATATTTAATAAATTAGAAATAGGATTAAATAAAAATGATATTGCCAGTATTTGAGAAATTTTAGTTGAATTATTTAAAGCTGAAGATACACAATTAACTAGATCTAGAGCTAATTGATTATCTATTTTAACAGAAAAAGAATATGTACCTATAATTTTTGAATCAAATATAGTAAGTTCATGAGATTTAAATTTATCAGAACAGGATATAAATAAATTATATACTTTTGTAAAATCAACACAATCTAAGTTTGAAATTGTAGACTGAAAACTAAAATCTAAAAAAGAAGACTAAAAGTCTTCTTTTTTTATTTCATTCCATGATTTTACTTTGATAATATTTTCATGATAGTTCTCTTGCCAATTATTCCATGGTTTTTCTATTAAATATGTTTTTATTCAATTCTCAGCAAGTTCATTTGCATAGTCATAATTATCTTCAACCATATAAGATATTCATTCATCAATACATATTTCTGACTTCTCTCTATGTTTTTCTTCAAAATGATCAGCAAAAATTATATCAGAAAATATTTCTGAAAAATGAGTATTTATCCATTCCCTAGTATAATTTCACATAACGTTTTCTGCCCTTGCTGTTAATACTATTAATTTGTTTCAATCATTTTTTAACTCTAACAATTTTTCTTTTGATCACTTCACTACTGCTATTTTATTTTTTCATATATCCTGGAACATTGGTTCTCTAAACCAATCTATCGCTTCTTCTAAAGTAATATCAACATTATCCATCCTATGAACATAATAGTCTGTTACCTCATTTCTATTTATGGCCTTCTTTCAAATCATATTATTATTATATTCCAATATATGATCCAATAATTCAGATAATACCTCATCCAAATCTACTCAAATTATTTTATTAGTCATTATTTTTTATACTTAAAGAATTTATTAATGCGCTTTTATTTTGTTTCCATTCACTTCAATATCTAGTTTTTAATTCAATTTCAATAATCTCTATATTATTTTCTGGTCCCCATTCCATAGAGTGTCAGGTTTTTTGTTCGGGAATAAGTTCTGTTTCCCAACTTTGTTTTGTAAATATTTTATAATTAGATTTTTTTGAATATTCTAATACTTTTTTATCAGCATTCAAACTGAAAACTGTTCACCAACAATTATGAAATGTATAAATAGTTTTTATATCTTCTTTACTTATTAATTCAAGTAATGCTTTGATTTCTGGTTCTGATCATGCTGATTCTCATCATGAAATATCACTATATTTTCAAGCTACAAAAAGCTGTGATTTAGCTGACCAATTAATAGTTGGAAAATTTCTGTTTAAATCTACATTATTTGAATTAGTTTTTCAAATAGTTCAACCATTAAAGTAATCAAGATTTTTTAATGCCCTTTCATATCAGTCTATATTTAAACAAGGTATTACAAATAGTTGTTTATTTTGTTTTTGTGCATCTTCAAATATACAATTTACCCATTTATTCATTAACTTAACAGTTCAAACTTCATTACCATGAATTCATCCAAAATATAATATTTTTTCTTCTCATTTTCAAAACTTATAGCATTTTATATCATTTCATAAAACTGTTTTTCATATAGAAAAACTATTAATTTCTGAATTAATATCTGGATTATCAAGAATATTATCTTTGATTCATATTAATCACCTATATATGAATCATAATTTGGATTTTAAACTCATACTTGTTATTTTAAAAGAATTATTGATATTATTGTTAGGATTATAGCTATAGACTTTTTAAAATCTAACTTTTCCTTATAGATTAAAACTGATAAAAATATTGGAATCATAATAGAAAATGAATTTATAGTAACAGAGATTATTGTATTTCAAACTAATGATTTTGAAAATAAAATAAATCATGCTGTTATAAAAATTCAGTTAACTAGTCAAATTAATTTTATATTTGATTTAGAATGTAGTTCAGATTTAATCTTTCTATTATAAATAATTAAACTTAGAATAGCTCAAGAAAAAGTAGCAATTGAAACATATAGATAAACATCTAGTTCATTAATTATTACAAGTTTTCACATAAATATTGCAATCACAGTTGTTATAGCTGATATTAAACAGAGTATAAGTCACTTAACAAAGTTTTTTTCTCGTTTATTATTTTCTTTATTTATTAATATTAATGGAACTGATATTCATAAAACAATTCATAAAGCCTCAATTGTATAAAGTCTTTCTGAAAATAAATAGTATCAAACTAGAAATACTATAACTGACATAAGTGACTTATATATAGGAAAATATAGAAAACTTCCAATATTTTTTAAAGATTCAATTCTAGTCATTGAGGTTATAGAATATGTTATTCACATTACAATAGACAAAATAAGAAGCAATCATAATCATTTTATTGTTACTCAAGCTATTAAGTATAACAAAAAAGAAAAAAATGATGCTGAAAACATGGTATACATTATTATAAGTGGAGAATTATGATTTTTCTCTGCCGATATTTTCATCATAAAAGATGATAGTCACGCTATTACACCTGAAGTTAATGCATAAATAAACCAGAGTTCCATAAGTAAGTATGATTAGGGAATGAATTATATTATTAGAATCAATTTTTAATATTTAATCATTTTATTCTATTTTCTAAACTAGTGATTCATTTATTTAAAATATTTTTTATATCTTCTGGTGCATCTTTTAATATTAATTCCCTGTCTTTAGGTGATGTATGGAATACAGAAGCTTCATAAAAATCTATAGCTTCTACTCCTGAAGATTTTTTTACTACTTCTTCTCTTCTTTGTACACCAGTAAATGCTACAAATAAGTTATCATCACTCATTGAAATATCATTTGATCCATCTCACAGACCAGAAACATTTAATCACGATGGGATTTTTCATTCTTCTCTTAATTTCTCTACCATATCTTTTTTTGCTGTTTGAGAATACATAAGTGATTTTTTTCTGTCCCATCATATTACTATTCAATCATCATCATATTTAAATTCATTAGAAAAAATTAATTTTTTCGTTCTTTCTTCTCAAATCACTTTTTCTAAAACTGTTTCTAACATTTCTCTAAAACCTCATGATAAAAAGAAAAATTGTTCGAAATCCAAATTTTGTTTTTCCTTTAACCAATCTTTTAATTTTATATAATCTGAAAATCAATCTGCTAAAATTGCCTCTGTTGCTCAGGATAATACATCATCCTTCGTAAGTCAATATTCCATAAAGATTGAAAATCTTGAATCGAGAGAATCAGCAAATACAGCTCAGTCCTTACTCATAGTTTCTTGAGCAATCTGATCCACTTCTAATGAAATATTATTGTTAGATAATCTTTTCTCTAATGCAAAAGCTGCATCAGTTAATCACTCTCAAGTAGTTATCAGTTCTCATGATTTTCATTTTTTACTTCATATTACAGTAGAATCACAATCCATAACAACCACAAAAGAATCATGATTTATAATATATTCACATGATTGTTTCATCTGCTCATCCAAGTTATTTAAATCAGCATCATTTCAATTACTTAAATTTAAATTAAGATTTAATACTAACTCTGTTATAATTTTTTTATGATTAACTTCAGTTAATATATTTTCAGCTATATTTTGGGTATTATTTGATCATGAATGTATAGCAAATGCTATAGCTGAGCTAAGTGTTCTTTTGTTATTTATCATATCTTGTATAGTATTTATTATTTATTTTTCCTCTTCTTTATTATTATCATCTTTCATCAATGGAAACAATACTACATCTCTAAGGTTTTCTTGTTCTGTAAGAAGTGATATTATTCTATCTATTCACATACCCCAACCTGATTGACACGGCATTCAGTATTCCATAGCAAGTACAAAATCATCATCTCATGAAGTCGCTTCCTCATCTCCTAGTTCAATTGCTCAAGATTGAGCGTCAAAATTTTCTGTTTGTAATTTTGGGTCAACTAATTCTGAATATGCTTTTAATATTTCCCAACCATTAATTACAACCTGAAATTGTTCTACTATATTTTCATTTTCATCTGACTGACGAGCCAAAGGTTGCATTAGTTTTGGGTAATTATAAACAAAAGCTGGTCAAGTAATACTTGGTCTTAATACTTTTTTGTATAAATAATCAATAAGTGTTGGAACTACCATTTTATCCATTCATTCAAAATTGATTCATTTAGCTTTTATATCAGCTATTAATATTTTTTCATCTCATTCTTCATATGAACTAATATCTAATCATGATGCTTTATTTACTCACTCTACATAATCTATTCTTTGCCATGGTGTTGTAAAATTTACCATTCTGGCATTTCATTCTTTGTCATTTATTTCAACTTCTTTGTTCATGTTTAATTTAGAAAAAACATATTCAAACATTTCTTCTGTAAATTTCATATTATCCTCAAAATTCCAATACACAGCGTAATGCTCTACAGCAGTAAATTCTTGCATATGACTTGGATCAGATCATTCGTTTCTATAGTTTTTTCATATTTCAAATACTCTTTCAAATCTACCAACAGTTGCTTTTTTTAATGCAGTTTCAGGAGCTATTCTTAAAAAATAATCTTCATCAAAGTCATTATGATGAGTTATAAAAGGTTGAGCAGCAGCTCCAGACGCAGAGTTACCTAAAACTGGAGTTTCTATTTCTATAAAATCATTTTTCCAATAAAATTCTCTAATAGCTTTTACAAACTCAGATCTAAACATAAATCTATTATAAGATTCATCATTCATTATTAAATCAAGATATCTTTGTCTATAAATTGTTTCTTGGTCTTGAACTCAGTGAAATTTTTCTGGAAGTGGTCTCACCGCTTTTGATAATACTTGGAATTCTCTCACAAAAAGAGTAAGTTCCCCATGTTTAGTTAAAAATAAGTCTCAAACTATTCAAATATAATCTCATACTTGGCAAAATTTCTCAGCTATTTTATATGCAGTTTTCATCTCTCAAGCTATTTCTAATTCTTTTACTATTTCTCTACCTGTATTGAAATCAACTTTATCTCTCATAAAACACACTTGAATATCTCATGTATTATCTCTAAGTTTAGCAAAAGTTAGTTTTCACATCCCTCTACTAGATATAATTCTACCCGCAGTTTTGAACTCACCTACAGATCAATTTTCCATCAAGAAATCTACTTCTTTTAGCTTTGATTCTGAAGTTTCTCTTATATTTTTTATATCTTGTTTTCAAGCAAAATTATTTGCATAACAAATAATCCCAGCATCCTTCATATTTTGTATTTTTTGTTGTCTATCAATTGACTCTTTTGAATAATCCATTTATTAATTATTTTATGATATAATTTATGCCCTTTTTATACTGATAAAGCTCTAAATAGCAAGAAAAAACTGCTCAAAATTGAGCAGTTTTTTAATTTAATTATATTAAAATCTATTTACACAACGTGTATTAAAAGATGTAGTAGTTTTTGGATCAACATTAATATAACCATGAGCAAAATAAGACCTCCATGCATTTGTGCTACTACTTTCTGTAGATGCCCAATGTCAATTAGATGCATAATTTAATAATATTCAAATGTTTGCTGATATATGTCATTTATTAACACAGTCTGCATAACTTGCTCATGCTCAGTAATAAGTGTCTAATACACTAGCTTGATCACTGTAACAATATATTTGATTTATTTCTTCAGCTGCAGGCAAATACCATCAAGTTCATTTAGCATCACATATTTGTGCTGCCCTATTTGTTTCATTTGTTCAAGCTGGTCATATAGCTGTAAGAATTTTTTGTGAATTACTATACCCATCCCATGCTTCTATTGTAGAACTTAGTGTATTATAATCAGTAACATTTGCTAATGTCGCTATATCAGTTCAATTAGCTCACCATTGAAAATTTCATTCATCGGCTGTAGCTGCCATTAATACCATTTTATTAGCTTCTAATACAGCTCATGAGTAAGAATATCATGCTACAACTCACGCTTGTCATGATATACTACATCAAATATAATCAGTTATACTTAGTAATATTTCCTCTCTTGTTGGAGTACTTGCATCTTGAGCAGAATTAACTGCAGGACAAGATGAAATTGCGTATGTAGTTTCTCATCAAGCTCAACTTGAAGCTACAGTAGAAGTAGAAATATTTAACACAATGGAATTAGACAAAGCTAAAATATCTTCATCACTTGTTTTACTTAATATGAAATCATATAAATTTCAACCAGCTAAATCGGATCAGGTATATGCATTTTGTATTGTTCTCATTACACTTATTTTTTCTGCATCTGTTGAATCTTTATTTATTATTCATGTCGCTGATAATACTATTCATGATATTGCTCATGTATTTGTTGTTGCATTCCAGGCATTTGGTACATTTGAATATCATTCTACTACCATTGAACTTAATATTGCTAAACTTAAGTCAGCTCAATTTACATATCAATATGCTGTTATTAAACTAGGTGTCGCTACTATATAGTTCCCTGTTTTTACATATAAGCCATTATATATTCCATCTATTTTTGGGATTCTAGTTGTTGTAACTGCATTTGTTTGTGTTATATTTCACAATGCAATATCTCATTCTCATTCTATTAAGTTTAATATCTCAAATTGATTCTTATTTCAACTTACTGAATATACATATTTTTTATCTGAAAGTGGATCAGTTGGAGCATGATCTAAGCTTCTTGATAAACTTGATATTACTGTATCTCAAAATTCTCATTGAGTCCATACTGTTGCTCATGAATATAGCACTGTTTCTCCATCATCTGGTAATGGATATTTACCCGCATCTAAATGAAATAATTCTAGTGCTGTTTTCATATTTGATACATCACTTATTCTAACACCATCTCTTGCATCTTTTGAATATCATT
>CAXBVF010000029.1:0-12693 GCA_963979005.1 uncultured Candidatus Altimarinota bacterium
ATTGAGTGTTAGAGCTAAATTCTGATAGTTCTAAATATTTATACAATAAAAATGCAGAACTAAAAGCAACAATAAAAGATAAAAATTGAAATATTGTAAGATTAGCAAATGCTACTGATATTCACTTTGAATTAATAAAAATAGAAGCAGCTAATGATTTAACAAAGGAATTAGATAATTCAAATATAAAAGTAGTCTATGATATAGATGATATTTCAAATAATGATAACTCAGCATTAGAGCAATATGTGGTTTTTTCTAATAATAAAGTTAGATCACAAGCCTGAATATCTAATTATTGAGTTTGACTAAAAAATAAAGAATCAAATATTTATTTAAGATCATATATCAAAATAGATGATGATTCTGAAAATGAAGCAATTTTTATTGAATCAAATATCTTAGAAATTCAAATAAGAGGTGATAGATTATTTAATTCAAGTTATAAATTAGAAAGTTCATTAGAATGATTAGAAATTTTTCCTTGAATTAATTCTTTAAAAGTAAGTGATAAAAATAATATATTTTTGCTTGATGGAGCTAATAATAAAATAGAAGATATATCAGATATAATAGCAAATTCAGAAAACAATTCTGAAAAATTAGTAGTTCTCTTAAATAATATTTCAGCAGCATGAAATAAGATAGATATAGAATATCCCTTAGATGTAGTTCTTTTAAAATGAATTAAAGAAATAGAAAAATTAACTATAACAAGTAGTGATTTAGATTCATTTAAATCTTTATTTAGCTTGGAAAAATCATGATCATATAGTTTAGAAATTACTGATGCTTTATGATATAAAACTGTTAGAAATATAGAATTAATAGCAGAATTACCAGATAGCCTAGATATAAATTTAGGTTCTACTATAATGCAATCATGATGAAATATATCTACAAATTTTGTAACTATTTATGATAAGTTTCAAAATCCAAGCATGTGAGAATTTTATGATATAAATATTGAAATAGATTGAAACTGAATTGTATTTTTAGATAATGAATCAAATAATTTAAATACATCTACTTATGAATGATATAAAATTTTTAGATTATTATCTACAGATGATACTTGAGATAATGAGATAAGTATATCTATATTTAATCAGGATTGAGATAAATTAATTGAAGAGGCAGTTTGATTGGATGTGTTAGATGATATAGAATTAAAAGCTACTCTTTTGGATTCAAATATAAAGGTATGATGATGAACATACAAGTATGAAATTAATCTTCTAGATAATAATTGATCTCTTTTGAGTGATTTTAATTCTAGAGTATATATGTGATCAAACCCAATATTTATAGAATCTATTAATCCTTATGTAGAATTAGTAAATTGAGTTGCTGAGTTAGAATTTAAAACGAAGACAGTAGCGTGAGAAAATATATCAGTTGAGTTTCAGGTAGAATGATTAAACGAAATAGTTAAAAAAGAAATTACGATTTTGCCTGATGATCCTATGAAAATGGATTTAATTTTATCAAAAAATAAAATTGAAGCATCAGAACTATCATCATCTGTATTACAAGTAGAATTGAAAGATAGATACAATAATCTAGTTTTTAATGATAATTCTACTATTACATCTATAGAAATATTAGATAACTATTCTAATATTATTAGTCCAGATAAAGAATCTGTTACAGTTAATGACTGAAAGGCTAGTTATGAATTATCAGCTACGATTAATCCTTGAATTGCGCATTTTAAAATTTGAACTAATCCATCTCTAAGTTTAAATTCTTTTACTATAGAGGATGAAAATGGTGAGCTAGAAATTAATGGTGTATGAGAAAGTGCTTGAAAAATAGAAACTTATTATTTTTGGAATGAATTAAAGTTAACCTGAAAAAAATATAATTCTATTTATACAACTCTACTTTGATCAAATTATTGAGATATAAGCGAAGAAAACTACCTAGCATGAAGTTTATTATTCGAAAAAGATAATAGGGCTTTAGCTGTGACTTCATTACTTAATAATTCATTTGAATATAATAATATTTTATCATTATCAGAAAATGGTAATTTCCAAACTATATATTCTGAAAGTGATCTATCTCAAGATATAGAAATAAGTTCTACATTTGTAAATGATAAATTATGATTTAATATTTTTAATAAGGCATTAAATATATATATATGAAAATTAGTTTATAATTTTGATGATAATAATGAACTTATAGTATGTGATGATGTAAATTCTTCATGTATTAGTGATGATGAAACTTCAATTAGTCTTAAAACGGTATCTGATAAATATAATGTTTATCTAGATGATAATAAATTATTACTAAGGGATATATATGGTAAAAATATATTAGAGATATTAGAGGATGGTAGTATGAATAGATTTTGAACTATGGATTTTGAATATGATGATGAAAATACTTCTAATTATCTATCTGTAAAGATAAAAACTGGATGAAATACTATTGCTGAACTTTGATTCAATTTTGTAGATGCCATTAGTAATATTTCTAGAGATGAAACAATATTTAATTGAAAAATAAATAATCTAGAGAATTCAATTTTAGTTTTACTTAGAACTAATTCATATTCGACATATAATTCATGAAACCTAAATAACAAAACAAAAACTTTTTATTATAACGACCCATTTGCAGCAGAATTTAGCTTAAATTCTTTTACAAAGTCTAATGAGGATTGAGTAGAAAATTTTGTGAACAAAGCCTGAATAGGGTGGAAAGAGTGAAATAAATCTTTGCTTGCTTTTTCAGCATGAAAATCTGTCTGAGAATCAGTACAAGATTATATGAGTTTTTCTGTTATTAATCTGTGAGATCCTGTAATAAGTATAAAAAAAATCAAAAAAGAATTAGCTGATACTAGTACTTATAGAAAATTTGATTCTACAATATGAAAATTATTATCTAGTGATGATAATATAGAATCATATAAAATATTTGATTATGATAATGATTCTAGAAGTGATATATTATTAATAAAAGATGATAAATATTTAAAATTACTTGAGAATAAGAATGTAGATGGATGATTATTAGATAAGTGAAATCTAGCATTCATAACTGATTTATGAAACACTAGTTTAGTAGAAACTTGAGATTTTACTTGAGATTGATATGATGATATATTTTTTGTGAACAATGATTGATATCCATATTTATTAAATAATGTTTCAAAAGATTTTATTAGATATCCATTAATAGAAAATTTTGATTTAGATGGAAGAATTGTTAGAGCTGAAATGTTCGATATGGATAATGATGGAAAAGACGATATTGTTACACTTGATGATGCATGAGAAATAAATATTTTTTATGGATGAGGAAGTTCTATTAATCCTGTTTTTACAAAATTAACAATTTCTGATGATAATTGAATTAAAATTAATTCTGAAGTTAGAAATGATAATTCTTTAGTTTATTTTGATTGATTATATCAACCAGAAAACTGAGCTACAGAAAATGATAGAATTAATAATTATTTATTTGTAAAATATCCATATTCTGCAACAGATCCAATTATTGATGAAGAAGCTTTATTGAATTGAGATGTAGATTTTAATTTACAAATGGATAATATTTATTTACAAAAAAGTGAATATTCAGAATATTCATGATTAAAAGTAGAAAAAATATTTAGAGATATAAATGGATGATTTATTTCTTCAGGTGATACTGTGGAAGCTGAAATTACTTTAACTAATGTTTCAGGTTGAGTATTAAATAATGTTATTTTTGCAGAAAAATTAGCAGAAATATTTGTTTTGAATAAAGAATCTATAAATTCTATTGTCGATTTTGATGTTCAAGATGCTGAATTATGATATCATTTTTTAATTGATAATTTTGATCTGAATACAAATGAAAGTATTACGATTAAATATGAAGCTAGTGTAAAACCTATACAGTTTTCATATATTGAAGTATGATTATTTGAAAAAGATGAAGCATTTTGAGACGATTTATATGGTGATATAATAGTAAAAAAAGATAACAAAAATTGTAGTAATCCAGTTGATATTTTTAGGTCTTTAGAGGATATAGGATCTAGGTCATATGGTCAAAAATGAACAAAAGCTCCAACTTGTGATGATAATAGTATAGAATTACCACCAGAAATAGAAAAAAATACCCATGATGTTAATTGAAATTGAATTCCTGATTATATAGATGAATTAACTGATCCAAATACAGATTTATCAGTTGTTCAGGATTATGCAAATGAACAATTAGATCTTATGAATTTAGATTCTGATAATGATTGAGTTCCAGATTCTGAGGATATGTTTAATTTGGATGATTCTATAATTATAGATTTATGAACTGCATGAGAAAAAATAGATTCTGCATTAGAGAGTGTTCAGGATATAATGGATTGATTAAGCTGTTGATTTGGTGAGGCTTCATGTTTTGCTTCTCCATTAAATTGGGCTCCATTAGCACCATGAAATGATCCAGTATTTATGTGAAAACTTATTTGAGATTGACTAAAAGTAGATGAATGACTTCCAGTTTTTTCATGATTAACGTGATTACAGATGGTTTGTTGAACTTCACCGTGTTGTATACCTACGGTTTGGCCTGCAAGTCCTTTAGAATTTAAACCATGACCAACTTGTTGATGACCATGAGCATGATGAACTATGTGAGTTGATTCGCCAACTAATTTTTTTAGGTTATTCGTAACTCCTACTTTAACATGATGAGTATGAACTGCTATATGTTTTGGTTGACCAGCAAGTGTTGCCGGTAATTCAGTTCCCAAATGACTTAGTCCTTTAGCTCCTGGTTGAAATTGTATAGTTGTAGCTAAAAAACTTGTATGATGTGAATGAGGTGGTTCAGATTGAGATCCTAGTTCTATTTGAACTCCTACATATTCTGGAAATGGAAGTTTTTGAATAATAAATTGAAATTGTTGAGTCCTAGAAGAAGTAGAAGAACAACTTGATCCTTCACAAGTATCTGCCTATTTAGATGATTCTAAAGACTGAGTAGTTGAAAATGCTTTTGAATTTTTACCCGGTGTATTTTCTGAAGAACCTATTAAACCATTATTTACAGATTGATGAAATTGAGATGTTTCTGTTAGTCTAGATTTTTCTTCTTTTGATAGTGGAAATTTTGACGATATTGTAAAAATACAAATGCCTAGAATATCTTCATTTCCTAGTTGGTTAATGGATTGGGTAACTAGACAAATAGAGGAGATTGCTAATAAACTTACTGACTTTCCAACTGTATTTGTCATACTACCAGATTTTAGTTGAATATTTGATTGAGAATGGGGAGAACTTAGTTGAAACGAAGATAAGTTTAATGCAGATAATTTTAGTGCAGATCCAACTTTAAATAAAAATAAGGATGTTAAAGCTAAAGTAAAAAAAGTAAATTCTTGAATAAAAGAAGCTTATGAATTTATAGGTTCTACTCCACTTGTATATATAGAACAAGAAACAGTTCCTATAACAGTTCCTTGGTTTTCTCAAACTGAGGCTAATAAAGTAATAGCAGAATGGTCTGGTACAGTAAAACAACGGGAGACAGAGATAGAAAAAGCAAAAAATGCTTGGAGTTTTTGAGCTAGTTGTGATTTTGAGGATGTTAAAAAGCAAAAAGAATGTGAAAAAGATAATGAGTTATCTTCTAAAGTTTGAGTACAAGTTTTACTTGATTTAGAAACATGATTAGAGTGAATTAAACAAAACTTAGAAGTAATAAAATCATACAAAAAAATACCAGAAGAATTAAATACTTTAATAACTAAAAAAGAAGATTATTTAGAACAAGTACTTTGTAACATTGATATCATATCTTGAATATTAGGATGACGGATATGAAAAAATGGAGAGAGGTTTAAAGCTTGGGTGGAATTATACTTATTAATTAAGGCTACTTTAAAATCTTGGCAATTACTCGTAGATGTTTTTGCGGATTATGATGCTGAATGTAGTGAATGTAAAAATGAAAGACAAAATGGTCTTGATGAAGAATTTTCTCTAATTGATGCACTTATCCCTGATATTCCTGTAATACAATTTCCAAAATGGCCAGATGTTGTTTTAGATTTACATAATATTAGAGCATGATTAACAGTTGCTTTACCAGAGTTTAATCTAAATACTAAGCCAATCTTATTACCTAGTTTTCCAAAATTATATCTTCCAGAAGTTCCAAATGTTGATTTAGCTGTAAATTTAAACTTGGAGTGATTGTTAGATATTCCTATTTTACCAAGTCTAGAAATTCCAGAATTACCAGATTTACCAACACTTCCAACAATAGAATTACCAGATTTACCACCACCACCTAAACTACCAAAATTACTTTCAGAAATAGAAGTAGTTTTAGATGTTATAAAACTTATAACAAAGGCTATGTGTGTACTTAAATCTTCACCTTTACATCCAGAATGGAGGGCCTGAGATCAAATTGCGTTCTTAACAGAGAGAAGCTGATATCTTTCTACTGACTTTTTTGATGTTAGTATGCCAGAGTTTTCTTTTCCATTTTTAGATGCTATAAAGGTAACATCATATGTTAATTTAGAATTTGAAACAGATTATATTGTTGAAATGGCTAGACAAATAGCTCTACCTATAAATTCATATTCAAATGATTTTACTAATATCTTTGATTTAAGTACAGAACCTTTAGATTTTAGAAGCGAAATAAATACAGTTCCTTTAAATATAGAGATCTGACCAGAATGAATAGAATGAGAAGTATGATTAAATAATTCTGATTTATTAAAGTGATTATTTGCTAAAAGAGTAGTAGAAAATACTGAAAGATTAGTCAAATATTTAGATGAGTGAAAAGATGATTTAGTTACTAATAGTGAATTTAGACAACTAATTAGTAAATCTTTAGCTTCTCATTCAGTTACTAGTAATCCAAAAATGGATAAAATTAGGGAAGTGTGGACACAAGTTGATAATTTTACTTTTTCAAAAGAAGATTCTTTAATACAAGAATTACAGGATAACAATAGGGCAAAATTTGATGCCTTAAGTGATATTATTAATACCGAAATAATAGAAAATAAAGAATTTAAAAAGAAGCTTAATGATATTTGAAAATCACCAATTATTACAAAAGTCGCTTATACTGATGATAATAAAATAGAAAAATATAATGATACTCTTAGTAAATATAATGATAAATTTATAGAAACAGCTAAAAAATTAGTTGATTGAAAATGAGATAATATTAAAGAAGAACTAAAAAAAGACTGAGAAGAATTAATTAATTCTATTAAAACACCCTTAGAAAAATATTCTGCTTGAAAAACAGTAAAGACTCCTGAAAGATTATTAAGCGCAGTATCTGCAGTAAATTCTGATACAGTAAGTGCTAATTCTTGTCAAGCACAGGCTAATTCTGAATATAGCTATACTTATGAATGATTATATATTGTTGAATGAGATGATTCTTATAGATTGTTTGATTATTTGGATGAGCTTAGTTGAGATGAGCTAACTGAAATAGTGGATATAGATAATGATAGTGACGAAGATTTATTATATTTTGCAAATGGGCAACTATTCTTAAAAGAAAATTTAAGACATAATCCAGTGAAAATTTATCTTTCTACAAATGCTATTCATCTAAATGTTGATGATAATAAGTTTTATAATTGAGATATATTTTATGAAGCTGTAAATAATGTTTCAGAATTATGAAGTGATAGTTGAAATATTAATTTATGATTTTCTGCTCCTACAAATAAAAGTATAAATAATTTCAGAATTTGATTTTATAATATTGTAGATAAGTATCTGAATCAATACAATGAATCTTATAATCCAGAATTTATTAGGAAAGATATTATAGATGCAGTAGCTGATAGTTCCGAAGTAACAAAAATTGAAGAAACAGAGGAATATATTACTAGAAAAAATTTAGTTAGTATAAAAAATGTTTGAACACTTAACTGAATTAGATTAAAAACAAATGACTTAATTGATATAGAAGACTCACTAAGTCAAAATAGCTTGGTTAATATTTCTGCATGAACTATACTTTATGCTTGATGAGATTCTTTTACTATAGATTATAGTTTTAGTGATGATGAGGAAAATACAAAATCTTTAACTGTTTCTGCTGAAGAAAATATAGAAATGCAAAAGAGTATAAGAATAACTTGAATAACGGGTAATGCTTATATTGAGTCAAATATTCAAAAAGTATATGAGTGAATAGATATTAGAAAGCATTTACATAAACCATTATTTCCAGGTTCTGAGATTTCAGTAGTTTGAAATATTAGTGATGGAGCATATATAGAACTAGAATATTATGATAATTCTATGTTATGACTTGATTTTGAGGATACCAAATCTTGGGAATTATATGATTTATGAGCACAAACTGAGGATTACTATTTGAGAATAGATAAATTAAATGATTATTACTATTTAAAAATTAATACATTCAAAGAAAATATTAATTGAACTTTATCTAAACAAATATTAGTAGCACCACAAGTTGAAGCCGATGAGTATGCACCAGAACTATCTATGCCTTCTATTAGAGTACCAGTTTATCAGAATAAATTAATTGATTTAACTCCATATATTTATGAAGCTTGATGAGTAAAAAACATCTCTAAAGTAATTGTAGATTTTGATTTAGATGTAGATTCTGATTGAGATGGTAATAAAGTGAATGATGATGATACAAATTTAAATTGAGACTATAAAGATAAACTTGAGCTTATAAGTTCTCTGATTTCTCTAAAATTAAACTTTTGAATATTTGATAGTATATTTAAAAAGAGTATTTGAATAACATTGATAGACACAAATAATAATATTTGATATAATGAAGTTACATTAGACGTCTATACGCCTGTACCTCAAATATCTGATTATAATAATTGAGTAATTATATGATCAATTAATGAAGACTTAACAGATGAACCAATAGATTTATATAGATTTAGATGATGAGTTGTTACTAAATTGGAAGACACTGAATGATTAACAAAAATATGAACTGATAATTGAAATTATTCATTTAATTTAGCTTCTGAAAACACTGGATTAAAGTTATTTAAAGATTGATCTGAGATAGCTAGTGTAGATGAAAAGACATGAAAAATAACATTTAATGATTTTTCTTTAACTACTGATGTTTTGTCATCAAATAATAATTTGAATGATAATGCGCACCCAAAGATAATAATTAAGAGTAACTCTGAGGAAATATTTTATGAATATATTAAAGTTGATTGACTTGATAAAGTAGAAGTAGTTGATAGTTTTTGATGATTAGAAGATAAATGAATATATTTTCAATTTACAAATAAAACAAATTATAATTATTATAGTATTCCTGAAACTAGTAAATATAATCCATGAGCTATTTCTATTTATAGATTTTGAAGTCTAGATAAGGAAGAACTATTTACAATATTTAAAGACTGAAGAATAAATACTGTTAATGAAAATTATAAGCTAGAATATGATAGCTTCTGAGAATATGTTGTTATTAAATTAATTGATGCACATTTTAATAGGGAAGTATGAAAATTATTATTTATAGTAGAGAGTGAATATATAATGCAATAATATTTTTTCCAAAATAAAAGAGCTACCTAATTAGGTAGCTCTTTTATAATTATATATTATAATCTGTTAGTAATACAGCTCTAAAGAAAAGATTTTTATATAGATTTAAAACCTTTTTTTCATTATTAGTTATTCTATCTTTATTTTCAAGAATAATTATTTTTCATTTTAATAAATCTTTTAATTTTTCTAGATTTATTTTATCTTTATCTCATCTATATTTTATAAAGATTTCTGCAATTCTAGTGTTTAATGCTTTACCATTTGTATAATCTTTTTCTATTTGATTTTTAGTTACTATAACATTTTTATATAGTACTTCTTCTAGATTTGAGGCATTTACTTGTAGTAATAAAGAGAGACTAGTAATTATAGATATGATTAGGATTATTACTTTTTTCATAGATATGTTGTTAATATTAATATATTTCATTATATAAAATCATATAAAATACGCAAATTTGACTATTGTTTTTTACTCTTATAAGAAAATAATCAAATAAATATAAAACTAAGTACAGCTAAATAAGTTGCTTCAAATATATGAAGAAAAACATTCATTACAAGTATTGCAATTAGCATTACAAATAGAGCTTTAGAGTTATTATAGAGCTTAGTTAATATAATAGTTAATATTGATACAAATAGTAAAAAATATATAATACCTCATTCTATTAATTGTTGTATAAACCAACTTTCGGGTATATAGTATTGTTCATCAATTTTTGTTTGTTTTTCAGTATATATACTTCTATATGCTGGTCATGCTTCGGCTAATCCTGATCATAATGGTTTTTCTAAAAATCTATCAATTCATATTTCCATTCTATCAAAGTGTCCTGTAGTAGATGAAGTCCTTAGGAATATATTTTCTACTTTTTCACTGAATATAAATAGTAATCATCCTGTTAATATTATAAAAAGTGCTATTCATGCTATTAATTGTTTTTTGTATTTATTGTAAATACATTTTATATTCAATAAAAATAATAATCATAATCCTGAAAATATTCATAATAGAGCACTTCTAGAGTAGGTTATAATTACTAAGCCAAATAGAAAAACTAAAATTAATATGATATGATATTCTAGTTTTTTCTTTGCAAATTGTATTAATAAAGAAGCATAAAAAATAAGATAAAAAGCCATTTGATTTGGTCAATCAAAAATTCATTGAAACCTTTTAATTCCTGAATTTTCTAATCAATGATATGTAGGGATACTTCAGTTATAGGTCCAACTACTTATATAGTCAGTAAATCCAAAAGCGAGTAAGGCCTTTTCTCATAATCTAAACTTAATTAATATTGAGAATAATAACGAAATAGTTCAACTATAGATAAATAATCTTACTAAGCTTTTTTTAGTTACTGTTAAAAATTGTTTTCAGTGTTTAAATATCAAAAATACTATAAAAAATATATAATCATATCTTCAACCATAAACAATACTATTTAATCAGAGTCAGTTATAAAAAGTTATTATTATTCAATATCCAATGTATCAAAATATCAAATAATCTAGTATATCAAATTTCGGAAGAATTTTCTTTTTTATAAACTCGTATACTAAACTAAAAAACAAAAGTACAATTATAAGCTCTTTTATATAAAATCATGCTTTATTAATTCATACTTCTACACTAAAATATACTGCCAAAAATACGTAGAAAGGCAGAACAATTATCAGAAATTGTGTAAGTAGGGTAAATATATTATTTTTAAATATTTTTTTCATTTTTTTATACATTATTGTAATTAAATATATTTTTATTATTTTTCAAAAGCGGTTTTAAAAGTTCAATTATTAATTTTAGCCTTTCACCGATCTCAAAATAATAAAACTATATTTAAATATCATCAACTAAATTTTTAATCTTTTTTTCAAATATTTTTTCTGAAAATAAATCAGCTTGTTTTTTACAATTTTCCTCAGAGAAATCTCAATTTTTATTTTTTTTATCAAATTTTTTAAATTTTTCTATAAAATCAGCTCAATTTTTATCATTGAAGAATTCTCAGGTAGTTCATTCTAAAACTGTTTCAAGCAATCATCATCATTTATAAGCAAATACAGGTTTTCAGGCTGCCATTACTTCTATAGGAACTATTCAAAAATCTTCTTCTCCAGGAAATATTAATCAATTACTCTTTTGTACTAATCCAACTAGTTCATCTCAATATTTCGCTCATGTAAATAGTATATTTTTATTAGATTTACTTGCGAGATTAAACTTTAATTCTCATTCTCATATAATTACTAAATTTTTATCTGACATTTTATTAAATCAATCTATAGCTATTTCTATATTTTTGAACTCAGTTAATGCTGATATAATTATATAATAATTAGTAAATTTAATCTTATTTTTTACTTTTTTATTAAATCTTGATGTCTCAACTGGAGGATAAACTACCGTAGAGTTTTTTCTATAATATTTTGTAATTCTATCCTGAGTATTTGAAGAATTTGCTAGATTTATATCAGATCTTTTTGATGCAATGTAATCCCATTGTCTAAGTTTAAGGAATAATTTATTTATAGGATATGATAAAAACCATTTTTTATATCATTTATTTAATCATAAATCTTTTTTGTATTCATTTGTCCAGTCCCACATATATCTTGCAGGAGAATGATAATAAACTATAAATTTTGTATTAGGCTTTGTTATTGCTCCATGTGCAAATCAACTAGAAGAACATAATACAACATCATATTCAGAAAAATCTAATTGTTCTACTGCTTTTGACATAAAAGGAAGACAAAATCTTTGTTTTTTAGTCAGATTATAAAGCTTCTGGGTAAATAAATCAAAAACCTGAGAATTTATTTTATTTTTTGGAAATATATTAGAGCATTTTTTTTCATCATAAATAAGCGTAAATATATCAGCTTTAGGATACATTTTACACCAATTTTCTACTACTTTTTCAGCTCCACCAAGCTTAACGAACATTTCATGTAATATAGCGATTTTCAATTTTTTAAATTTAACTAATACAAGTTTTTGTCTATTTGTCTTTCTAAATATAATTATTTTTTGGAAAAAATGAATTTTATGTTAAAATTTCTTGTAAATAATTTCTAATTTGCTTGAAAAAATGTTAAAAAAATGTTCACT
>CAXBVF010000030.1:0-12351 GCA_963979005.1 uncultured Candidatus Altimarinota bacterium
GTAATAAATGCAAGACTACATTGAAAAAATGAATCAGGTAGAATAGTTGAAATTTTTCTTCATAAACAAATATCTGATAATAGTTGGGATTGCCTTGTCTTCCCTGGTAAAAAACTGAAACCTGGAAGGAAAATAGTATTTGAATATTGATTAGAAGCTATTAGTAAAGAAATAACTGAAGCATGAAGGATAGTAGAATTCAATAAATGATGATTAGAATTCCTGGAAATAATAGAAAAACTATGAGAAATACCTATGCCTCCATATATTAAAGAAAAATTAGAAAACACTGAGAGATATCAAACAGTTTGGAGTGAAATAGAATGAAGTGTAGCAGCGCCTACAGCTAGTCTACATTTTACTGAAGAATTGCTGGACAAAATCAAAAACAAGTGAATAAAAATAGAAAAAGTTCTTTTACACGTATGACTTGGAACTTTTATGGCAGTAAAAGATGATAATATACTAAATCATAAAATGCATTCAGAATATATTGAATTAAAAGAGGACGTTGCAAATAGATTAAATGAATATAAAAAAGCCTGAAAAAGAATTATTGCGGTTTGAACAACCTCAATTAGAGTTTTAGAAAGTTTTTCTGATGAAAAATGAATATTAAAACATGGATCTAAAGATACTGATATTTTTATATATCCTGGTTATGAATGGAAATTTGTGGATGCAATAATTACTAATTTTCATCTACCTAAATCTACCCTACTAATGCTTGTATCAAGCTTTGTCTGAAAAGAAAATATAATGATGGCATATAATTATGCTATAAAAAATAAATTCAGATTTTTCTCATTTTGAGATGCTATGTTTATAAAAAAATAATTGAACTTGACATTTGTATATTTATTAGTATTATGGAAAATACAATGTTTTAAAATCAATTTTTAATTATTAAATATAATGATGAATAAAACTAATATTATAAATAAAGAAAATCCTATTTATGAAAACACTGAAATTTTAGGTAATTTTGAACTTTTACCTTTATTGTCGTGAAATTTAAATGAAAATAGTATAAAAGAACTAGATTATAGTGGAAAGAAAGATTTAAAATGATTATATGAAATTAGGGAGAATAATATTTGAACAAATATATTTTATGTGATTAACTATATCATTCAAGAAATAGAAAAAATTATATGAGATAAAGAAAAAGTTTCACAATTACCAATAAATGAAGTAATAGATACAATTATTAAAACTAACACGGATAAAAATAAAATAGCTGGTCATATACTTAATTGAATTTATGAAGAAAATAGAAAAAAAGATGCTGAAGAAATAAGAAAATTAAAAGAGATGTCAACTACAGACACATTAACAAAGTTATGAAATAGGAGATTTATAGAAAATACATTAAATAGTAAAATTGCTGATTATAAAAGAAATTTAGATAACACCGCTATATTATTAGTAGATATTGACTATTTTAAATCGATAAATGATCATTATTGACACTTAATATGAGATGATGCATTAATAAAAATTTGAGAACTATTTACTTCAATGTTTAGAAAAAATGATGAGGTTTGAAGATGGTGAGGAGAAGAGTTCATGATTATTATGCCAGGTAGTTCAATTGAAAAAGCTGAAGAAAGAGCAGAACAACTAAGATTATTAGTGGAAAAATTCCTATGGGAAGAAATAAAAGAATTACATAAATGAGCCGATAAAGAAAGACTGGAAAAAAGAAAAAATATTACAATAAGTATATGAATTTCAGAGTTTCACAAAGATGACGAATTAATTGAAGAAATAACAAAGAGAGCTGATGATGCATTGTATGAGGCAAAAGAGTATTGAAGAAATTGTATAAAAATAGAAAAAAGAGAGAATTTAGTAAAAATAGCATAAATAAAAAAGACCATTAATGGTCTTTTTTATTTATTATTTAATTTCAATTAACTCAATATCAAAATTAAGAGTTTTCCCTGCCATAGGATGATTATTTGTAATAGTAATAGATGTTTCATCATCCGCAATTATTTCAATTTTTCCTTGTGCTGTTTCTAAAAACTCTCATTTTTCTAACTTGATTCAAGCATCTATAAATGATTGTAATTCTGTCTTAGGTATACTAACCTCGGATTCTCAATAAGCATCCTTAGGAGCTAATTTTAATGTCTTCTTGTCCCCAATTTTCATTCATATAACTGCATCATCGAATCATTTAATCATTTGTCCTGCTCATACTTGGAAAACTATAGGTTCTCCTCTATCTAAACTAGAATCAAATTTTTCTCAGTCTTCATGTGTTCCAGTATAATGTACTCATACTATATCACTTGTTTCTACAGCTTTTATTTTTTTTGCTTCTAATTCTACTTCTTTCTTTTTTTCTATATCTGCTAATACAGAGTCTAAATCAAAATCATAATCTTTTAATGAGCCTTTTTTATATTCTTTTATTTCAATTGAAATCATTTTTACTTCTTTTTCTGGCTTATCATTAGCTCAAGTTTTAACTTTTTCCAATTTATCAACACTTCATGTTCATTCTACCACAGTTCAAAAAACAGAATGTTTATTATCTAAGAAATTATTATTAGCAGTATTTATGAAAAACTGACTACCATTTGTATTAGCTCAAGCATTTGCCATAGAAATAGTATATTTATCATTTTTTAGATCAGCATGGAATTCATCGTCAAATTTTTCTCAATAAATACTAGTTCCTCACATACCAGTTCCATCTGGATCTCATCATTGAATCATAAATCATTTTATGATTCTATGAAATATAACACCATCATAGTATCATTGTTTTGCTAAACCTATAAAATTAGTAGTAGTAACTGGAGCTTTTTCAGTTTCCAGCAATATATTAATAGTTCCATTTGTTGTTTTTATTAGAGCAACAACATCTCATTCATTATAATTAGCCATTTCAGTATCGTTATTAGTAGTTAAATTCTCTTCTTGTATTTCATAATCACAAGAAACCATAAATGCACTTATAAATATTAGTATAAATATCTTTTTAAATAATCTTTTCATAAATTATATGTTAATTTTAAAAAATGTGTACTTTTAGTCCTAATCCATCCCCTCGTTCCTCGGTACTTCCTTTGGAAAAGGAAGATTATAATTTATAAAATATTTCTCCCTTTTCCAAAGGGAGAACCCGCAGGGGGAGGGATTAGAATTTTTATCACACTTTCTTTTTTAACTTTATTTTCTTTTTTCAAAGTTTAAAGTCAAAAAGTTGTAGCATGTATTGTAAGAAGCTTTCTTCATTTTCAAAATTATTTGTTGAACTTCTAAGTCTTGTAACTCAAATAACTTTAAATTTTACATCTTTATCTAGTTTTAAAAATTCTTTTAATTCATCTAAATTTATTTTTTTATTGAAATCAATTTGATAATTTATTCAAACTCTTTTTATAGAATCTATTTTAAAACTATGTGCTTTTAATTTAAGTTTTAAAAGTGAAAAAAAGATTTTAGTTGAATCAGATAATTCTCTATTTATTTCCTTAAAGTCAGATATTATATTTTCTAAATCCCTTAGGTTATTTAAACTTTCGATTTCTCTATAAAAATTTATCTTATCAAGCTCTGAAGAAAAATACGAATCATCAATATATGCTCAAATATTTAAATCAACTGTTGTATTTATTCTATGAGTTTTTTCTAATTTAGACTCTCTAGAATTATTATTTATATTTATTTCTGAATTCTTTTTTTCTTTTAATTCTTCTACTTTATTTTCGAGCATTTCCAGGAACAAGTTGACACCTATTTCATGTCATTGTCCACTTTGTCTAATACCGAGTATATCTCATCATCATCTCACTTCTAGGTCTTTTATTGCTAGTTCAAATCATGCTCATAAGTGACTATAGTCGACTATAGTTTTTAATCTTTTTGCAGCATCTTCTTTGATTTTATCTTTCTTGAATAATAAATAACAATATCATTTTCTATCTGATCTTCAGACTCTTCATCTAAGTTGATGAATCTGACTTATTCAAAAATTTTGTGATTCATTTATAAAAATTGTATTCACATTTGAAAAATCAATTCAATTTTCAACAACAGTAGTTGCGAGTAAAATATCGTATTGTTTTCTCTTGAATTTTATTATTCTTTGTTCAAGTTTATCTCATGACAATTGTCCATGAGCAATAGCTATTTTTTTTCATGGAAATATATTAGACAAATAATTTCACATAGCATCAATAGTTTCTACTCTATTATGGATAAAAAATAATTGTCATTTTCTATCAAATTCTCTCTTTCAAGCATCAAATATAAGTCTATCATCAAATGCCGAAACTATTGTCTGAATTGATTGTCTACCTATAGGTGGAGTTGTCAACATTGATATACTTTTTATCCCATTTAGAGCCATATTTAGACTTCTAGGAATTGGTGTTGCTGACATAGACAGTATGTCTATATTTCATTTAAACCTCTTTATTTTTTCCTTATCTTTTACTCAGAATTTATGTTCTTCATCTACAACTAATAATCCTAAATCCTTGAAGCGAATATCTTCACTTAATAATCTATGAGTTCAAATTATTAGATCAATTTTTCAAGTTTTTAATCTATCTAAAGTAGCCTCAATAGCCTTAGGCTTTTCAAACCTAGTCAGTACTCATATATTTATAGGAAAATCTTTAAACCTATCTATTGCATTTTCATAATGTTCATATGCCAATACTATAAGTGGTGAGATAAGCGCAGCTTGTTTTCAGTTAATAATAGATTTATAAATACTTGTAAATGCGATTTCTGTTTTTCAAAATCATACATCTCATGATAAAAGCCTATCCATTGGATTTACTGATTCCATATCTTTATAAATGTCTGAAATTACATTTAATTGATCATATGTATAAGTATAAGGGAACGAATTACTAAAAATAACCTCTTCTTTAATTAGACTCTTAAATTGAAATCACTTTACTAGTTTTCTTTTGGCATATACTTCTAAAAGTTCTCATGCAATTATTTCTACATCTGCAGATACTTTTTTTATCTTTTTCTCCCATTCTAGAGTACTTAATCATGTTAATTTAGGATTTTCTACTCATACATATTTAGAAACTCTGGAAACCTCAGTAATAGGAACAAATAACTTATCATTATTTTTGTACTCTAAACTAATATATTCTCTCTTAATTCCTTTCTTTTGTTTTCATCAGATATTAGCTAATTCTTTGGTCACTATCTCGCGAAAGATACCAATTCAATGATCAATATGGACAATATAATCTCAAGATTTAATTTGCATTAATAAGTCTAAGTTCTTTGATAGACTCTTTTTTATTCTTTTTTTAATAAAAATACGTGATATATTATCATCACAAATTATAGATAGTTTATCAGTTTTGAAACTTTTTAGGTTATTTAAAGTAGTTTCATAAACTTCTACTGATTCCAAATTATTAAGTTCTAAAAAATTTTTTATAGCAACTTTGTTCTTTGTAAAAATACATTTTTTAGTATTTTTTTCTTCTAATAAAATTTTTAAATCTTCTAATTTTTCTATATATAAATCATCAATTCATAAATCTGTAAAACTATCAAAATTAGAAAGAGAATTAAATATTATGTAATTATTTAATTCTTCACTTACATCATCATAACTAGAAAAGAAATCTAGAGAATCTAATATAATTAAAGAGTCTGTATCTAAAATTTTATTATTTAATTCACTATTTACCTTCTTTGTACAATTATCAAAATCTAGAACTTTGTTCCTTCAAAAATTAAACTTTTTTAAATTTATATTTCAAGTATTTATAGTCTCGATTGAATCTCACCAAAAACTAATTTGGGTAGTTATTCATGAAAAATCTGTAAAACTTAGTATGTCTCAAACTATTTGAAAACTTCCAGGATTATTATAATTTGAAAAAGTATATCAAAACTCATTAAGCGTTTTTGTTATCTCAGAAATTTGAATGTCGTCCTTAACTTTTAATTCAAAGATATCATTATACTCCAAAACACTAAGTTTATCTAGTTTTAGATTAAATAACTCCTTTGTTACTAAATATTTTCATTTTTTATTATGACTAAAATTTACTAAATCAGAAAAATTATCTAAACTCTTAAAATCAATAGATAAAAAATCTAAAATTTTCTGATATGAATTAAGAATTTTATCATTTTCTAGCACTATTAAAAAAGAATCAGTTTTTAATAACTCTTCCTTTAACAGAAGTAATCTTGAAAAAATACTTCAATAATTTATGTAATGCCTGTTTAATTTGAGTTTTAAGTTTAAACTAATCACTTTAATATGGTTAAAATACTTGCAAATTATATAAAAAAATTAGAATATATAAAGTTTATATATGATTTTTGAAAATGAACCTATTTATAGATACAATATCATCCCCTGCTAATATAACTCTTTTTGACTGAAATAGAGATATTAAAGATAGTATAAAATGGGATATCAAATGAAACGAGTCATCTACCCTAATACCACAGATAGATAGTCTATTAAAAAATAATGATTTAGATTATAGTAGTATAGAAAATATAGTAGTTGTTAATTGACCTGGTAGTTTTACTGGAATTAGAACCACAATACTAGCAGTTAACAGTATTAATTATATAATTAATAAAAATATAAGCTGTCTAAGCTATTTTGAATTGTATAAAAATTATCCAATCATAAAGGCATCTTCTAAAAGGGATCATTTTGTTCAATTTAATAAGAATTCAAAAATAGAAATTATCCCTAATAAAGAGTTGCTTTTGTTATTAAAAGAAAAAAGTATAGAAAAAGCCTACGGAGAAGCGAATAAGGATTTATTTGAAGATATAGAAATACTTGAAAATATAGATTATATAAGTATAATTAAAGATATTAAATTCCAGAATTTAAAACAAATAGAAGCTTTATACATAAAAAAGCCTAATATTTCATAAAATTTTTAGTCTATGTTAAATTTACAAAATTTAAGACCCTGAGAAAAAATATTATCCGTTATTAAAAGGCATTGGATTATTTATATATTTTTATTCCTTTATTTTCTTATTTGAATAGTGATATCTTCTAGTCTATTTTTAGCATTATGATTTTGACTAATATCAAATTTAGTAAATATTGTATTTTGGCTATTTTTCTCTATTTTTCTTTATATAGAATGGCTGAACCATGAATTAGATATGTATGTAGTTTCAGATAATAGGGTTATTTGAATCGATCAAATATCATTTTTAAATAGAACAGTTTCAGAATGTAATCTATGACAAGTACAAGAAGTAAATTCTAAGACTTCATGACTACTTGCAAACTTACTTAATTACTGAACTCTATCTATTCAAACAGCCTGAAATAAAACAACACTTAGGATGAAATTTGCTCCAGATTCAATGCAAGAAGCAAGAAAAATTCTCAATATAGTAGATGATTACAGAGATAAGAAAAATGATACAGAAATAGATGAAAAAAAGTAAAATACTAAAAACCTCTCTCTTGAATTCTCTCTCCTTATCAGGAGAAAGAGGCTACAAAAATAAAGGAAAAATAATGAACTTAAAATGAAAGAACTAAAGCTACAAGATATATTAGATAATACTGATGATTTAACTAAGGAAAAAAAAGTATGATATGTGGCAATAATAGGTAGACCAAATGCATGAAAATCTACATTTGTAAATTCTCTTATCTGAGAAAAAATATCAATAACTACAAATGTTCCACAAACTACTAGAAAAAGAGTTTTAGCTATTTATAATGATGAAGATTCACAAATCATCTTTTTTGATACACCATGAATACACAAATCTGAAAAAAAATTCAATGAACAAATAAATAATGTTGCGATTTCAAGCTTCAAAGATGCAGAATTAATACTATATTTTATAGATTCGAGTAGAACTGGTTGAGAAGAAGAAAAGTACATAAGAAGTATTATGGACATGCTTAATAAACCTGTAATAAGAGTCTATACAAAAACAGATTTAGAAGCTAAAATAAATATTCCAGAATCAGATAATGTATTAAAAATTTCTTCTGTATCCAAAGATGGATTTGATATACTATTAAATAAAGTTAAGTCTTTTCTAAAAGTATGACCTATTCTTTTTCCTGAGGAGTATTATACGAAACAAGATATATACTTTAGAATAAGTGAGATAATAAGAGAAAAAGCTTTTTTACATACAAAAGAAGAACTTCCTCACAGTGTTTATATAATAGCTGAGGAAATAAATGAGACTGATGAATTATTGAAAATTGTTGCCTATATATATACTGAATCAGATTCACAAAAATATATAGTTATATGAAAAGGATGAAAGTTGATACAAGCTATATGAACAGAAGCTAGAAAAGAATTAGAAAAAGTGTTTGATAAAAAAGTTTTCCTTGCACTAAGAGCAAAAGTAAAGAAAAACTGGAGAAAGGATGATAAATTAATAAAAGAAATTTTGAACTAAAAAAATCCCCCTATTCACTATCGTTCATTCCCCCTTATTAATGGGGAGAAAACTATAGTAATAAATTAGGGGGATTTTTCTATTTTTCTATTATTTAACTAATTCATCAATAATATCCTCAAAAGCACTTGTAGGATATGCTCATGAAATAATTTCATATTCACCAGTTTCATTATTTATAAGTACATTACCAGGAGTACCTGTTATACCAAATAATGCTGTTCATACTTCCATTTGAGCTTTAACTTTATCAGTATATTTACCACTATCTAAACATGCTTCTAAGTCATCTTCTGAAGCTCATAATTCAACAGCTTCATCAATTAAGTATGATTTAGCAGATTTTTCATCAGCATAAGCTTTTTTAATCAAAGCATAAAATGCATCAGTTCATTCTTGTTCAGCTAAACATTCTAATATTTCAGCTCAAGGTTGTGCATTATTATGAAAACCTAGTGGGAAATGATTAAATACAATATTTAAATCATCACCATATTTTTCAGTTAAGTCTTCTACTGTACCAGCATTATGTAATTTAGCACAGAAAGGACATTCTAAATCTGAATATTCAATCCATGAAATTTTAGCATCAACATTTCATTTAATATTTGAATCTGCTTTTATTGCTTCTAATTTTTCTTTATCTAACATTAAGAAACCTCTTTCACTTCTTTCCTCAAAAGGATTAAATGTTGCACCAATTGCAAGAGTGTAGCTTCATCCAGGCAATGCTTCTAAAAAAGTATTTACTTTTGGAGCTGGTTGACCATTTTGATCTAATTGAGCTGGATCAGCTGATACATCAAAATTGTTAGTTGAAAATACAATTAAAGGAAGTGTAGTAATATTATTATCCTTTAAATAATCTTCCATACCTTTATCAGAAAAATCTTTTCTTTCAATTTCTGCTCCAGATACTGAAGGAAGTAATTGTAATTGTTCTAAGATTGCATCTGTTGGACAGTTTGTACATCTTTTATCATCAATTACCATTATAGATAAATCTTCGTAATCAGCAGGTACCGAAGTATCTGTATTAACTGTAGTATTATCTGTAGGAGTAGGAGTTCCTGATGATTTTCATAGGAAAAATCCCATAACTGCAATAATAACTAATAATGATACAATTACTATCATTTGTACATTATTGTCATTGTTTTTTTCTTGTGTCATATGACTTAAAATAAATAATTAAAATGTAGTACTAAGTATATTAAATAGACTAAAAAAGTAAAATTTAATTGCAATTAAAAGCTAATAATTCTTAACTGTTTCTTAATTTAGTATTATTAAAAATCTCTGTATCATAAATCAATAGATTTATTCATGTTTATATTTAGATTATCCGCTCAATTTACTCATAAAACATCATATAATAATCCATCTTTTAATAAGTCTAAAGAAAGTCATCTATCAGTATTTGATATATAAATTTCATAATCTTCACCCTTTCAACTAGCTATAGTTTTATTATTTTCATTCATTGAAGATAAATCAAATTCTAGTATTGTTCAGCTTTTTATTCAAATAATTGGCTCACTAGTATTATCAGTATTAACTAATTTAAAAATCGCTGTATTAGAATTATCATATACTGAAAATTTTAACTTATTTATTTCTATTTTTGGTACTGAATTATTTAAATCTATTGTACTATCTCAAAACTCTCATCTTATATTTAATTTTATTACGGTTGAGTTACTTAAATCATTAATAACTGAAATGATTGGTACTCAAGGAACTATAGAAAATCATTCTACACTTATAGTTGTAGTAAAGGCATCTATCTTGTTTCATGAGTTTAATCAAACTGCATCAGATATATTAACACTAGTGACTCTTGCATCTTTAATTGTTTTTCAGGTTTTTTCATATCATATACTCTTTGCCTTTATTCAAAGCCTAAAACTTACTTCTTTTTGAGGAACAATAAAACTCTTTAAATTATCAAAGGTTAAGGAAACTTTATTTGTAGTTAAGATATCAATATCTGAAGAACTAATTTTAGCTATAAATACTCATTCAAAATATAAATTAGCATAATCTAGGCTATATTTTAAATTTTGAGCATCAATTCCCTCAATATAAAATTTAGCTCTTCATACATCAACAGATTCATATTTTGAGCTAGTTTTTCAGGATAGTATTATAAAATCATCTCAGGCAGTAACATTTTTTTCACTATCATTATAATCATCTCAAAATCATGGATAAATGATCTCTTCTTTTATTTCTTCTTCCTCTCATAAATGAATTACTCATAAATCAACCAATAAAAAATAAACCTTTAGGTCCATATAATATATTAAATTAACTATATCATCCGTATACTCTATATCTTTAACATCAATATTAGTTTTTAATTCTATAATTCTATTTTGTAACTTCAAAAGTACATCAGCATCATCAGAATATTTTCATAAAATACTATTTATTTTAGCTAGATATGATTCTCATATATTAGTTTGTGATAGATTTAATTCATAATTATTTAGATTTGAAGTCGTATAAAAATGATCATTTGAATATACTTTATTTCAAATAAGCAGAAAACATATAAATAATAATATTTTTAATACTCTCATAGCTAAACATTAATAGTTTAATATCTATATTATAAGCAAACATCCAAAATATCAAACAAAAAAATCCCTCTCTCAATTAAGAGAAAGGGATTAAACTTAAATAAATAAGTTTTATTTTTGTATTTCAGATTTTATTTCTCATATAATTTTATCAAAATCTGATTCATAGTTCTTATCCTGAATAATTCTAAATTTTGAAAAATGTTTTTCTGCTACTTTTTTAGCAACTTGTGCAGTAATTTTTCAAGGGTTATTTAAAATATCATACTCATTAAATTCTAAAAAAGAATCTAATCTTTCTACCCAATCAATCATTTTCATAGGATTTCTTTTTCTAGCCATATTTTCTGCAAAATCTAAGTACATTGATACAACTCTATTTAAATCATCTATTTCCTCTTTTGTAAGATAATTTTTGGCTACTGAAACATCTCATTTGATTATTTGTCAACCATTTTTTGAATTTTTCCAATTTGTTAATCACATATTAGGTTTTTTGTGATTTACTCTTTCTACTATTAATTCTGAAGCTGTATGGTGATGAATAGCCCAATGTAATTTATTTTGTACTGTTGCATAAAATGTTCTAGTAATAGGAGAACTAGGGTCATAATCGATAGCTGTAGTATATAAATCTGTTATTTTTTGATAAAATCTTCTTTCAGAAGTCCTTATCTCTCTGATTCTATCTAATAATTCCTCAAAATAATCTTCTCCAAATAGATTATTAGCTTGTTTTAATCTTTCATCATCTAATACAAATCCCTTTATAGAATAATCTTTTATAATGGATGTAGCCCATATTCTAAATTGAGTTGCTTTATATGAATTTATACGATACCCTACAGATATAATCGCATCAAGATTATAAAAATCAATGTTTCTATTTACTGATCTTCATCACTCTTTTTGAACTGTCAAAATTTCTTTTACAGTTCATTTTTTTTCTAATTCTCATTCATCATAAATATTATTAATATGATAACTTATATTCTGTTTAGATGTATTAAATATATCTGCTATTGAATTTTGTGAAACCCAAACAGTTCAATTTTCAAGAACTACTTGAATTTTAACATTTCACTCATCTCATTTATAAAATAAAAAATCTCATTTTTGTTGTATTTCCTTATTCATTTATTTTACTTATTATATGTTAATCATTATTATATATTATAACAAATAACAACTCAATTGCAAATCAAATATACTCAAAATATATACTTTCTTCTACTGCTGTATTATTCCCCCTGACAAGGGGCTAGGGGGTTTATCAAAAAAAAATCCCTCTCTCAATTAAGAGAAAGGGATTAAACTTAAATAAATAAGTTTTGAATACTCA
>CAXBVF010000031.1:0-12262 GCA_963979005.1 uncultured Candidatus Altimarinota bacterium
TCTACTAATGTGAAGGCTTGTTTTTGTTTAGTCATAATATTTTTTAAAATTATAAGTAAGATGCTAATATTATATTTTTTACATAAATAAAGCCAAAAATTTAAAATTTTTGGCTTTACTTATTTAACTTATATTTTTTAAACAAATAAATTAGAAAAAAGACTGTCATTATTGGGTACCCAATAATAGCTGCTATGTATGTTATTACAAAACTGATCTCTGGATTAATAATTAGAAATATAAGAGATATTAAAGTTGCTATTCAAGTGAAACTAAGAAAATAATTAAATGTATATTTCTTTAATCTGACTAATTCTATAGATTTTTCTGTAAACATTTTTGCAAACAGTATAGTCCCTCACCATGTAGTAAACATTACAAATTGGTTTGCCTCTGTCTGTCCTGGGAAATTCCCTGCGAATATCCATTCAATTATTACTAAACCAATTATTCAGAATAATAAATATAAAAATAAATCATTAATATTATATTTCTTGAATATTTTATTTATATGAAATCATATAGATACAAAAATTGTATCTGTTATTAATAATTCAAGTATATAGCTAATAATTTCTCCTCGCCATATAACGCTCACCCAAAATGTTTGAACTCAAATAAACAACAAACCAAATAATAAAAACCTTAAATAGTTATTTTGTTTTATTAAGTACTGTATTTTAGTTATTTTATTTTTCATTATTTTTAAATATAAAAATTAAACTTCATTTATAACTTCAAATCACTTATAACTTCAAACAATAGCAAGTCATATTACTCTTTTTGCAAATCATCTTTCTTTTATTTTTTTAGCTGTCTCATTCAACGTAGCTCAACTTCAGATTGCATCATCAATAAGCAAAATTGTATCTGATTTAAATTTTTTATCTAATACAAAAATAGTATCCCTAGCATTTTCTATTCTATCAGATTTTTTATTAAGTGATTTTTGTGCAACTACTTTGTCCTTGAAAAGTTTTATTAATTTCAATTCATTCAAATCTATTCATAGTCATTTTTTAATCTCATCCATCAGTTGAATTTTTCTATCTATACTTGGTGGAATAAAAGCAAAAGCATCTATATTTTTTATTCTAATTAAATTATAAATATCTTCTTTTATCTCATTTACTATTATTTTAGCTAATTCTCTATCTCAAGTTTGTTTAGCATAAAACATTAGGTTTCAAAGATATGTTTTTCAATACTTTTCAATTGAATAGAAATCTAGATAATACACTTTATCGAGATAGACATCATCAAATGTATCATCCATCTTTTCCTTTCATTTTATCAATCAATATTTTGTTTTATGATTATCATATTTTTTTATAGTTTTTTCATAAATTTTGAATTCTTTATTCTCATTTAGTTTTCTTTTTTTACACCATGATATAAATCACTCTTTTCAAAATTTATTTTCTCAATCAGGTCAAAAAAATGCAAATCTATTAACGTCAAAAAAATCATCATCGATTTCCTCTCAATCATTTGATATTATATTAATATCATCTTTTACTGGAAAATAATATACTTTTGGAGTTGTTCATATTTTATATATTTTATCTTCATTAAAAAGATTATTAATATGTCTATGAATCATTTGTGATGATATTTGAAATTCTTGTTTCAGGTTAGTAATTGAAACTGGATTATTTGATATAATATATTCAAATATCATATCTCTTGTATTTGTTTTCATAATTTAATAGTTTAGTGTAGATAGTTTACTATAAACTGTTTATAGTAAACTATTAATAGTATATCATTATTATTATAAAATGCAAAATACTTTCAGGTTTTAGATATTTTTAACTAAAAATAACAAAAAAACCAAATAAATAAATTCATTTGGTTTTCTGAAAAAACAAAAACATAGCCTTCACCTTATGTTTTATCTCCTATTTCTAAAAGATAAATACAGTATAATAATATAAAGTAAGAATTAAGTAAGAAAATATGATTTATTTAATAACAAACAAATTCGTTTGCTACAATCTATTTTAAGCTAAGTGAAAAGAAAATTTCATTATAAAGGAAAAATTTATTAAATCTTTTATGTACTTTTACTGTAAAATCATTTTCAAATAAAGCTAAATATTCTTCTTCATATCTAATATATTCTCAATCATCTAGAGTATTCATAAACCAATTAGAAAATTTATATTTTTTATTCAAAACTGGCTCAATTATAATAATTTTTCAATCATTTTTTAATACTCTTTTAAACTCATCTATGTATCATTTAAAAATATCATCCGAAATATGGTGAATTACTGCAAAAATACAAATATAGTCTAAAGAATTATTAGCTAAATCTAAACTACTATTTTCAATACACTTAAAATTATATTTTGGGAATAATTTAGATGCGAAAATTATTCTTTGTTTTTCAATATCAACTCAAATATAATTTTTTGAATCAAAAATAAATGAATTTGAACCTGTTCAACATCAAAAGTCTAAGATTTTTTTATCTTTGAAATCAAACACTTTTTCTACTATATTTTTAATATATTTTTTAATTGCAAATTTTGGACGTACTAATTTTTGATAAAAATATGGATTTAAATGCATGTTTAAATAATTAAAAGAATTAATTAATATTTTTAAGAATATCACAAAATGTATTTTCAATTTCTGCTTTTATTTTATTGTTATCATCAACATTTTTCAAAGTAGATAAAACTCGTATTCAGTCATCTTCATTAACTATAAATCATAGCGTATAATTTTCTCATTTTCTAGAGAAAGACAATCTATTTAATCAATCAGTACTAATGTAATTAATATCAAAATTATTATCTATTTCATTGTCAGTGATAGAGCTTATGACTTTTTCGAAATTAGACTCTGTCAAACAGTCAGAATTATTCATATTTGTTTCGTTATTTAATCAACAACTTGTTAATAAAAATAAAAGAATTAAAAAATATTTTTTCATTTTTAAAAATTATAATACTAAAATTATTTATTTCTTTGCTAAAATATTTTGTGGTTCATTATCTATAAATTTTTCTATATTTTGAATAGCTATTTCAGCACCATTTGCAATTGCTTGTTTTGTAGAAAAAGCTATATGTGGAGTAACAAGTATTTTTGAATTACTGAGAGCTTTTTGATAAAAAACATTCGTTGTATCTCCAAATTTTTCAGGATCACAGTCAATAGCAGCTCAGGCTACTATTCATGCATCTATAGATTTTATTAGTCAATCTAAATCATAAGTATATGGTCTTACAAATGTTAAATAGTATGCTCATTTTTTTAGATTCATAAAAAAAGTTTCCTCTAATAAATTTTCACTACTTGTATTACAATTGAGTGAATTTATTATTAAATCCGAATCTCTAGATTTTTCAGTTAAATTATCTCATCTATCGAAAAAATTTACATTCATTCAAAAGGCTTTACATAAAACTCAAATTTGTGTTCCAAAGCTTCAATGACCAACTATAAGTACTTTTTTAGCAACTAATGTTTCTTCAAGCTTAACTGGAAAATCTTCAGTAGCTCTAACAGTATGGGAAAGTTTTCTGAATAACATTAATACCATATACATCACCCACTCAATAACTGATTCCCTATTTCATCCTTCTGCATTTGCTATTGTAACTCAATTTTTAGATAATTCTTCAGTATCAAAAACACCTAGCTCAACATATGGATACGTTACAAAAACATTTTTTAGTCTTGAAAGACTTTCTAATAAATAGGCTCAATTACTATATATCATATCAGCTCATTCTACTTTAGATACCAAATCATCAACAGAACTAGGACTATCTAAAATTTCTAAATTAGCTATAGCAGATAATCTTTCACTATTTTCTTCACTAAGATTAACTCAAAGTGTAACTATTTTTTTATTCATAATTTATATGTTTAAAAATATTAAATTAGTAATATCCTAATATGATATCTACTAATGTCAAATACTTAATTTACTCTCAAAATATAAGTTTAAATATAGGCAAAGTTATATTTCAAAAAATTGCCCAAAATGAAAAGAAAATAGGAATCAATAAAATATAAGTTTTAAATCATGGTTTTGGTCTTACTGATTTAAATCTATGTTCTGTTAACATATATATCAATAGAGGAAATACTGCATAAACAGACATTATAATAAAAGACATTGGAATCCCGATAATAGGATTTATAAAAATACTTAGAAATATTGCTCCTCAATTTTCTGCTAATATTCAATATGTTCAAGACATAATGAAAATACTTTTTTGTGTAAACTTATACTTTTTAACTAATAAATATATATATACAATAAATAAAGTATAAAAAGCTGGAGCAAGTAACATATCTGTTACTAAGTTTTGAGACATCAAAATTCTTTCTCCATACTCTACATCTACATTTTCTATAACTGCAAATAGTTCTGTTAATAATCAAAAAATAGTTCAAGCTCCAATAAATACAATTGGAAGTGAAATCTTATCAAGAATCTTTATTAAATTACCCTTGAGTAAATAAATAGTAATCCACATAGGAAAAATCATTCCTTGTGGAGACTCTAAAGCTATTATAAATAATATTATAGCCAGGATTATTAGAAAAATTCTTTTTTTAGTCATAATAATTAATTAATATTTACTTTAATTCATTAAATATTTTCACAATATTTTTATGTTCTTTTATATCGTGTACTCTTAGTATATCTGCTCACTTTTCTAGTGCGAATAGGTTAAGTGCTACTGTTTCTGATAAAATTTCATCTGGAGAATTATTAAGTAGTTTCCAAATCATAGATTTTCTTGATAATCATACAAGTAAGTCATATCACAATGATTTAAATTTATTCATATTTCTTAATAATTCATAATTCTGTTCCATTGTTTTTCAAAAACCAAATCATGGATCTAAAATAATATTTGAAATTCATTTTTCTTTTATTATTTTTATTTTTTCTTCAAAGAAACTGTATATTTCTCAAACTACATCATCATATGCAGGATTTACTTGCATATCTAGTGGATTTCATTGAATATGCATCAATATATATCAAATATTTGTTCCAGAAATTAAGTCTAATATTTTTTCATCCTTTAATCAGCTAATATCATTTATGTAAAGCAGGTTTTTATATTTTAATAACTCTCTTACAACTTCATTTCTACAAGTATCCACTGAAAAAGGAATATTATAGGTATCTAAAATATCTAATACTGGTATGATTCTTGATAGTTCTTCCTCAACGCTAGGCATTATAGATCAAGGACGAGAAGAAAATCATCATACATCAATAATATCTACTCACTCAGAAATCATTTCCTCAATTCTTTGTTTTGCATTTTCTAAAATATTAAACTTCCCACCATCATAAAATGAGTCTGGTGTAATATTCAATATTCACATTATTTTTTTATTGTTCATTTTTATTAGTTAAAAAGCTATTTCTTTTTTACTATAGTTACATCTATTTCGATATCACATCATTCTTTTACAGTCTTGCTAATTTCTACTAAAGTACTAACTGGTTTTGAATTTTTAAGATACTTATTTCTAATTGGTGATATTTTAGAAAAATCATTCATGTCTGTTACATAAATAACTACTTTTACAATATCACCTAATCAAGAATTAGCTTCAATTAAAATATTTTTTATAGATTCGAATACAAATTCTGTTTGTTTTTCAATATTATCTGGAGCTACAGCATTTCATTCATTATCCATAGCAATCTGTCCAGTGACAAATATTATTTCAGAATCTCATATATCAACTTTTAAAGCATGTGAATAGGCTCACATAATTTCTGCTGATCATTTTGGATTTATTTGTTGTTTCATACTTTTTAAATGAGAAAATATACTTAATAAGAAATAAATTATTTTTTATTTTGTTTCAATACCCAATGATATAAGTTATATATTTTTTCTCATATTCTTCATAATGGAGAATTAGGATATAAACCATAAGATACTAAAAATATAGCCAAAGCTAAAATAATAATTTGACCATACCAATCGTCAGACATGTTACCACTCTGAGCAGAAGATTTGGGCACTAAGTTTACAAAAATTTCAGCTACTAATATTAGTATTCAAATATAAAAAGGTTTTTTATTAATAATTTTCATGGTTTTAATGAGTTAATAAATGCTACTTATTATAACTATATATAAATATAGATTATTTACTAATTAAGTAATAAATTTTTCTAGATCTATTTTAAATTTCTCAAAAGATGTATATAGAATCGCTTGAATTCATAACTCATATGGAGCAATTAAATTTTTTTCTTTATCGTCAATAAATATACACTCATTAGTTTTTTTATTAATTCTATTTAATGTATACAAAAATGCTTCTTTTTGAGTTTTATTGTATCAAATATCATTAGAAAATACCATCAAGTCAAATATACTTGTTAGTTTGGGATTTATTTTTAGTACTTTTGCTAATATATCAAAATTATCTGAATGCAATACAATTTCATAATTTTCTTTTAAAATTTTAATGTAGTTTAAAACATTTTCTTCTAATATATACCAATTCTGAAATTGATAAGAAAAGTCCTTAAAAGATATACCTAAATGTTTACAAGAATTATTATAAAATGATTCTGTAGTTTCTTTTCAAAGTACATAATTACTTTCTGAACTATATAAACTTTTCATAATTATATTTGGATCTAACTTATATTGATTTCATAAATTTTCAGCAATTTTAGGGAAACATTTACTCAAAGTTAAAACTCAGGCAAAATCAAAAATAATAGTTTTTATCATATTAAGTTTATTAAAAGTATTATTACTTATCAGTAATTTTAGTAAATTTTTTTAAAAAATCCTCCTTTTCTCTAACCCATTTTTTTCAGACTGGATAAGTTCATGCTTCTAACTGTGTATAAAGCACATATTCTTTAGGCTTTTCTCATTCTTCATATCCTGTTACATCATGGATATCTATATCATCTACACGATATTTTAAACCATGCTCATGCTTGTAAATTGCATTAATTTCTATTGATGTAAATTTGTTCATAATATAAATAATTAATAGCCACCTTTTTTCTAATTAAACTATATTTAAATTTTGTTTATTTGCGAGTTTAATGATATTTTTAATATAAATTTGATAAAAATCTATTTAAAAAAGTGTTAACTAGATTATTTACATATATCCGATTAATTCATTAATTAATTCTTATATTGACATTTTGATTTAATATTTATAATATATTTAATTAATTCTTAAAAATGGAAAAAAATATATGACTAGTAGGTTTTGAACCTAATATATATAGAGAAAGTAATAGCTATGGGCAATGAATATTAGATATAATAAATATCTGAGAAACAAACCTTAAATTACTATGAATTCTGGAAAAGGAATGATTAAGTGCCCAAATTAGCTCTCTTAGTTCAATGGAATGAATAGAAAAAACTAATATAGTTCTAGATAGTAATTCAACTCATAGCTGAGCTATGATAATGTTAAATAAATTTCATTTGTGGAAACAAGATCAGCTTAATGATGAATGAATAAGTTTTTGAGAATTTGTTAATCATAAAGATAGACTTATTGCCTTGAGAAAAGAAGTACTAGAGATTATAGAACAAGATAAAGTAATTTGTTTATTTCCAAATGCCCCAAAATATAGCTTTGATAATGAACAGGCTAGGTTTGATACATTTTCAGATTTCACTATAGTTAAAACTGCAGAAGAAGCTATGGAAATTATTTCTAGTTCAAAATAATTTTTATATTAACCTATACTAAATCTTCATCTCTAGCTAAATTTTCATATATATCTTGAGCAAGTTGAGCTCTTATATCTGATATATCATCCATTACTGAAATAGTTTTACTTTCTGCTTCTGTAGATGATATATCTTCTAATATTTGACTTTTCATAATATAATTGTTAAAAAATAATTTACTTAATCTTATTACTTTTTTATTTTTGTGCAATTTTATGTATAATTTATATTAAAATATATTTCTAAATAAGTTAAAGATTATATGCTAAAATACTTTTGGTTCAAATAATCTTTTATAAGGCTTTATCAGAATTATTTATGCTAATTATTTTCTTGAAATACATTTAATTCTATATATAATACTCAGCAAAAAATTAGCCTTAATAATTAATAAAATGTTTAGTACTAAAAGAATTAAAAAACCTAATCCTTTGTTTTTAATATTAAAAATATCTATATTAATATTTTTAGTTATATGATTTTTTATTTACAATTGATATTCTAACTTTAAAACTGATATATTGGTATGAGAAGAAATTATTATAAATATAGAAGAATGAAATAATTACAAGGATATAGCAACTAAATTGAACCTAAATAATAACTACTTAAGAATATATCTAAAAAATGAAAAGCCGGAATTTGAATTATTAGTTTGAAAATTTCAGATTAAAGAAAATTCTGATATAGTACAAGTATTTGAAGCATTAAAAAACCCAATTATAGAAGATGAAATAAATATAACAATTCTGGAATGATGGAATATCTATGATATAGATTATTTTCTGACAAATAAAAAATTAATTATAGAATGAGAATATATTAGCTATGTGAATAGTCTAGAAAAAATAGAAAAGTTAACTGAATTCTTTCCTTTTCTAAAATGATTAAAAACTCTAGAATGATTTCTATATCCAGATACTTATAGAGTGATTTCAGATGGATTCAAAATAAATGTATTTGTAATCAAGCAATTGGAAAACTTTGAAAATAAGGTTTATAATGAAATATTATCGGAGTATGATAATAAAACAGTTGAAGAAGTTGTTAATCTAGCAAGTATAGTAGAAAAAGAGGAAAAAAATACAACAGAAAAGCCAACGGTTGCTTGAATATTGAAAAAAAGATTAAATGAGTGATGGATGATCTGAGCTGATATAACAGTTTGTTATCCTCATGAATTAACAGCTGAAGAATGTAAAATGGTAGTAAGTAAATATATAGCTGAAAAATCAGAATATAATACAAGAACTATGACCTGATTACCAAAAACACCAATTTGAAATCCTAGCTTTGAGACAATAAATGCTACACTAAATTCAAAAGGTTCTCCATATTATTTTTATTTACATGACACAAAAACTAGTAAAATATACTATTGAAAAAATAATGCAGAACATGAAATGAATAAGAGTTTATATTTGAGGTAATAAAAAAAGCTAATTATTAAATAATTAGCTTTTTTTATTATAATTAATCTTCTACACTATTAAAGAATTCTTCTAAAGTAGCATTAATTTCCTCTTCAGTAAGAGCTTCGTCAAGGACAGTAGCTTCATTAACAAAATCTTCAACGATTTCAAAAGCTTCATCTACAACTACATCTGTAGCAGTTTCATCACCAGTAATTGCAGGCACTACTATTTCTTCATCTAAATCATAATCAAAACATGAAGTTAAAAATAATGACATAGCAATTAAAACAATAAGTTTTTTCATAATAATTAAATTAAAATTAAAATATTAAAGCACAAATTACTCTGAAGTTTCTAATACAGCGATTTTATCTTCCAAAAGTACTCTTATATATTCAAACATATTTCTATATTCTAGTTTTTTTGATTCTGAAATATCTGACTTATCAATTTTTTCTAAAAATCAATTAATATTTCCTGCTAATATCTTATATTTTGATTTTTGCTCAATTTTAGATTTTGTTCCAACTTTATTAGTATATCTATTCATTGATGCATCAACATTTGCAGCTGTTTTTGATGCTTTGTTTCTAGCTTCAGAAGCTCTAGTTTGTCCTTTTTCAGAATTCATCATTCAAGTTCAACTTGCATTATTAGTAGGACCTGATCATAATTTTGTTCAAGATCAAACTTGTGTTCATGCCTCATCTGGCATATTTTCCTGAATTCTATCTAAATCTCATTTCATTTCTTTTTTTTGTTCTCCAGAAACGTCATTCCCCGCATAAGAAATTGAAAAAAAACATGAAAAAATTACCCAAAAAACTACTGTACTAGCTATTACTTTTTTTGTTCCCATAATATAATAAATTATAAAATAAAATGTACATAAAAGAACCTAGAAATTATATACTCTATTTAATAATAATCAAGGACATTTTATATTTTTTCATTATAATATTCTTTTAATCTAAATAAATTTGAAAATCTTTTAATCTATCTATTTCTTCGTTCGTTATTTTTTCATAAATATCACTTCTTGAATATTTATTATCTCAAATTCTTGAACTATATTGAGTGCTGTCTTTTTTGTAAATAAGTTCTTTTCTAAAGCATTTTTCATCTAAGCAGTATTCTCATTCATATATTCATTCTGGAACTATTATTTTTGTATCCCTTATATAATCTAGTTCTATAGCTTTTTCTATTATATTATGCCACACATATCAAGCTCAAGTTATTCAGGTAACTCAAATCATAGAAGAATTATCATTATTCCCTATCCATATTCATATAACAAAATCTG
This sequence comes from uncultured Candidatus Altimarinota bacterium, assembly GCA_963979005.1. Taxonomy (GTDB): domain Bacteria; phylum Patescibacteriota; class Gracilibacteria; order BD1-5; family UBA6164; genus UBA6164. Next base: position 10,442 of record CAXBVF010000031.1, read on the forward strand.
GATGGTATGAAATAATTAAATTATCTCTAAAATCAGAACTTGTTCACGTCTTTACTGCTTGATAAATAGAAGTATTCAATATAGAATTTACTCAAAAACTTAGATCTCTATTATCTGGATCAGATAAAATATCATATAATAAAAATTTATCTTTATCCACTCAATCTGGAATTAATTTTATATAACTTTTAACTAATTCACTTAATTTAATTGAGGGATTTCATAATACCAATGAATATCAGTAATGTTCTGGATCTTTATCTAAATTGAAATTATATTTTTTATAAAATTCATATACATTATCTAGACCTATTTCTCTAGCTAATCTTACACTAGCATTATTTAAACTATTTCATAAAGCTTTTTTAAATCTAACTAATCAATATTCTTTTAATGAATAATTATTAGAAATATAAGTTTTTCAATCAACAAAGCTATTGTACTGACTTTCCAAATCTAATACTAAATCATCTGGATTTGCTCAATTCTCAAGCGCTAATAAATATAGAAAAGGTTTCATTGTACTTCCAGGTTGTCTAAGAGATTCTATAACATTTACCTGACCATCAATTTCTCTAGAATTAAAATCTCTACTTCATTGATAAATTAATACTTCTCTAGTTTTTGGATTCATAGCAAATATTGCTCAGTTAGTTACATTTTTATCCTTTAGTTCATCTAGAGTTTTATTTAATATTTCTTTTGCATATCATTGTAAATCTGAATCAATTGTAACTTGTGAATTCATATAATCTATATTTAGATTATTTGTAACATGGGGAAATATATCTATATTTTCTTTTTTGTTTAGCTTAAAAATTGTCCTTTCAAAAGTATATCACAATTTGGTTTTTACTTTTTCAAAATAAGCTCTGAAATTCTTCTCTTCCAAAGACTTAACTCACGGATTATGAATTAAAGAAACTAGCAAAGTAATTTCTTCTTCACTTAAATCCTCTAAATTATTTTTATTAAAATATACTTCTAATGCTGCTCATACTCAATACAAATTGTTTCAAAAATAAGCATTATGATAATATAAATTTAATATTTTGTTTTTTATATATTCTCTATCTTTTCAAACTCATAGAGTGCTTTGTACATAAGGCAGTGAATAATAAAAAGCTAAAAAAGCTTCCCTAGATTTTTGCAGATAACTTCTATTTGAATTTAAGAAAAATTTATTCTTGATATATTGTTCCGTAATAGTACTTCATCAACTTACTATTTTTCAACTAATTAAATTATTTTTAAGTGCTCAAAGTTTTGAAAAAAAATCAATTCAATAATGATTGTAATAATTTTTATCCTCTATTTCTACTAATGCTTTTACAAATTCACTATCTATACTAGTTTTTGTGTGTTTATAATATCAATTAGGCTTTGCTTTATCTGTAATGACTATTCAATTTCTATCTTCTATATATATTCTACCTGCATCATTATTTATTTGTGGTCCATTATAAAAAATAACAGGATAAAAGCAGTAAGTTAAAAAACTTACTGCTAATATAAAACAAATAATTGATATATTTTTTTTCATTTATTATTTCACTTCAATTACTCTAAATTCTGTATTTGCTCTTATTTCCGGATTGTACATCATATAAGTAGTTGCAGGTGGTTGAACATAAAATCATTCAAATTCAGCTCTAACAAAATATTCAAAATTTGATCCTCATTTCCAAATATATGAAGCATTTGCCATAACAACATCTGGATTATACTCTACATGATTCCATCTCCAAGATCTAGTTGTTCCTTGATTCACAGAAATCTGTTCTGTTTTAAACTTAGAATTTATTACTCTAAATGTTCAAG
>CAXBVF010000032.1:0-11538 GCA_963979005.1 uncultured Candidatus Altimarinota bacterium
TTTTCAGAACATAAGTACCAATCTTTGTGTTCATATTTAGCTGGATTAGATTTTGCTTGTTCTAAATTTTCAGCTGGTGGAACTATAACATCTGATCAAAATAAATCATTATTTGGCCAGTTAGCAGGTGTAGCTCTTTTGTGAGTTGCTGTCATTTGTAATGAATCAACTAATCTAAGAATTTCATCTATATTTCTACCATTAGACAGTGGATAATACATAAGTGCTGCTATTTTTCCATCTGGATTAATTACAAATACCGCTCTAACCGTATGAGAATTATCAGCACTAGGTTGTAGCATACCATAATTTACTGCTATTGATGGATCAGCAATTATAGGGAATTCTATATCAACATTAAGTTTATCTTTTATATTATGAACCCATGCTATATGTGAATGAATACCATCAACTGAATAACCTATTAAATCTACATTTCTCTTATCAAATTCAGATTTTTTATCTTGAAATCCTACAAATTCTGTAGTACAAACTGGTGTAAAATCAGCTGGATGTGAGAATAAAACTACCCATCTACCCTTATAATCCTCTGGGAAGTTAATAGCTCATGTAGTAGAAGGTCCAGAAAATGCTGGAGCATTTTCACCAATTAAAGGAATTCTTGGCATATTTAAATTATTTTCCATGTTTATCATAGTTAAGTTATATAAAAAGAAATATAGCTCATATAATAATCATTTATTTTAAATAAAAATCATAATGAGAATAATTCTCATTTAGAGAATATTACTTTTTTGTTTTATGTCAAATTTTAAATTTTAAAAAAGAATTAAATATATTAATTTAATTCTTTTTTGGTATTTTTTCTGGACTTACTTTTAATCCTAAAAAATTAAAAACTCTCTGTAGCTCCACTAAACTTACTATTGCTCATTTATGATCTCAAAGACCATTTTCTCTATTAAATTTTCAACCAGGAAAATTTTGTAGATAACTACTCCATGTACTATTTCATTTTGCTTCTCAAAAATACCATATTCTATTTTTTTCATATATATTTGATTCATTTGCTAATCTATCTTTATAGCTTGCTAAAAGTAATCATAACCCTATTATTTCTTTTTCATCACTAGCTACTTTTAATCATAATATTTCAAACATCTTCTTTAATTCTATAGGATTTGTTATAGTTCCCTGTTCATTTCAAATTTTATTATCCCTATTAAATTCTGTATTTGGATATGATACTAATTCACTCCAAAAGCGAGCTCATCTTGCATAAGCAAAATACCATATTCATTTTCTATTATATATATTTGCTTCTTTTTCTAATTTTTCTTTCATTAACTCTATTATTTTTCACCACCTTACTTTTTCTTGTTTAGGAGTAGCAACTTTTAATCCTAATTTTTTAAACATCTTCTTTAAATCATTAGGATTACTTATAGCTCATTTAGTACTTCAAATTTTCCATTCTTTTAAAGTCCTAACATTTGGAAAAGATGGTAATTCAGTCCATGTATTACTACCTTTTGCATCTCAAAAATACCATATTCCTTTTATCCTATATATATTAGCTTCTTCTGCCAATTCTTTTTCTTTAGCTTCTATTATTTTTCACCACCTTACTTTTTCTTGTTTAGATGTAGCTACTTTTAGTCATAATTTATCAAACATTTTACTTAATTTCCTTGAATTTGAAATAGATCATGAGGCATTACAAATATTGTGTTTTTTATTAAATTCTGTATTTGGATAGTATTGTAGAAATACCCAAGAATCTATACCTTTTGCATCTCAAAAATACCATATTTCTTCTTCTTTATATATATTTGCCTCATCTGCTAACTTTTGTTCATGTTTTTCTAAATTTCTTCACCATCTGTCAGTTTCTTCTTGCTCTGTTGCTACATTTATTCATAATTTATAAAATAATATTTTTAAATCTCTAGAATTCCTTATAGATCATCTTTGGTCTCAAATATCATTATCTTTATTAAATCATGCATTCGGGAAATTTCTTAATGCTGACCATTTATGAGCTCAATATGCATCTCAAAAATACCATTTTCAATCCTCAAAAAATATATTTGCATCATTTTCTAGTAATTCCTTTTTTGATTCTAAAAATTCTTGCCATTTAAGGATATCCTTTAAGCTTACTACTCACTCAACATTTTTATGTGCAGAAATTTTGAAATCGGCTTTTAAACTATCTTGATTTTCAGTTAATATAGCCTCTTTTAAATTTTCTAAATATTTTTCAGAATATGGAATTTGTTTAGCAACTAATCATTCTATTTGTTCTCATTTCTCATAATTCTCAAATTTTTCTATCCTAATAATTCAATCATAAACAAAAGTAGCTTGTCATATCTCATCAGAAATAAGAACCGTCTTATCTATATTTCATTCAGAAATATAAATTATTTTATATGGATATTGTCTCATTATATCCTTATCTATTTTTTCTTCATATATAAGCAAATCTTCTATATTGATATTAATTAGTAATAATATATTTAAAAATTGTCTATACTTATCTACACTCTCTTTTCCCTCTACAAATTCTCAAGATCATGCTTTCATATTAGTTAAACATAAAGCAGGTAGAATACTAAATTTTAATTTTATTATCTCTTTATCTAATTTTTGTTCCAGTGCATCTAAAAACATATTTAATAAATCATCTACATCTTTAAAATCAGTCTCTCAAAAATACATATTTTCATATCTCTTTAAAACCTTAAGACCATATTCTCCATCTATTTCATTTTTTTTTCATTTATAGGATTCTTTTGATAATTCTACTAATCATATAACTTTATCTAAAAATAAATCTTGTGCAGATATAACATCTTCACTAGAAATAATTTTTTCTATTTTTTTAAGATTATTTAATAACTTTGTTCTATTTCTTTGACTTAAATATACCATAATAACTGAAGTATTTAATTAATTGTAATACATTGCTATTATTTTAAGTATTAATTTCTAATTGTCAAGTATCTGATTTCTATGTTTTTTTTCAAAATAGTCTTGTATTAATATAAATTATAAATATATTTTTTTCAATTATTTAAATAGATATACAAAGATGAAATTATTAACTTGGGATGATATTCTAAATATTGATGAAAAAAGTATTAAATTAATATGATATTGAAGCCTATTAAACGAAAATACTCACCATGAAAAACATAATTATAAAGCAGTTATTTTTTACTGATTCAAAAGAGTTTATAATTTAAAAATAATAAATGATTTTATAAATAAAAAATCTGTTAGTTACTTATGACAGTATTGAATTACATGTGAAGAAAAAATAAAATCTCTAATAAATAATAATATTTGTGCTCTAAACTGTGTATGCACATGAAATACCAGTGAGATCGTTAATTGATTATGCTTAGAAATAGAAAAAAATGATTTATTAGATTATAGTATTAGAGAAAAACAATATAATTTAGTGGAAACAAAATATGATTATGTTTGCCCTAAAACATGAAAAATAGAAAAAACTACTGAAATAGCTTATGTATTAGTTGCAAAAGATGAAGAAATAATAGCAAATTGAATTCCATTTGATAAATATCATTCAAATACTAGAAATTGAGCCTATAAATTATGAGAATATTTCTGAAAAATGTTTGACGAAACAACTTATAATGTATTATGAGAATTAGTTAAAAAATAGAGAAAAATAATTATTTTTCTCTATTTTTTTAATTCTAAATTAATTTTAGAATTTTGAAGCATATTATATTCTAATATTAATTCTTCTAAATTTCTAGTTCAGACCTTATCTAATATCCTTTTAAAATGTTCAGAGTTTATATATTCAGATTTAATATATAATTCTACTATGCTTCAACTAATAGCAACAAAAAAATACTTTGTATCTAATTTATTAGATTTTATAGTATGTCATAGAGTTCTTCTATCTATAATATCATTAAAATAATTAATAAATCATACTACAGATTTCTTAGCGTCATCTAGCACAATTTCTGATTCTACTGTATTAGAAAATTTAAGTTCTAAATTAGCGTATAAATCTTTATCAGTTTTTTCTTTTAACTTTTCTTTTCTGGCATCATTTGAACTTTTATCCACTTCAGGAATATTATATCATAGTAAGCTAATCATTTTATCAAACCTTTTTCAATTTACTGATTTGATATTATAAGTCTCAAATAATCATTTAAACAAATCTATAAAATTTAATCACTCACAGAATTCATACTTATCTCATTTATTATCATATATTTCTTTTAAACTCTTATAATTATTTATTCACTTTGATTCAAAAATATCACATACATTTTCTTTTAATGATTTGAATCATAAAAGATTTGAAACTTTTAGTACACTCATTAAATATATAGCACTATTTTTTGTTTTTAATTTTTTTCTGATAATTTGATCAAAACTTAGATCCAATTTATTAATAAAACTAGGTTTGATTGCCCCTTCTGGATTATTATTTTTCCATTTGTTTATTTTTTTTAGATGGAATACCATATCTATAGTTCTATTTATTCAATTTAATGAGAAGATCTGTACTAATTCCTGATCATTTGGTATTTTACAAATTCTCTTAGTTTTAGTTCACTCAAAAATAACTGAGTTAGTAACTTTAGTTGAAACTCAGTTAATTGTTTGATTTATATTATTTGATTTAGTTACTAAAACTCATTTATCAGTAACAGAAAATTGTCTATCTATAGTCCTCATTTGAGTTTATTAAAATTTAACTTGTATTTATTATACATATATTTATATAGATGTAAAGAATTATGATAATCAAGATAATATTTGCTTATTGTACTAATCAATATATAATTTTGCTTATAATTTATTAAATAATAATTAATATATGTTTCAAAATATACAAAGTAATGATATCAATAAAATAAAATGATTAGTTAAAGTAGTAATTTCTATTGTTGTGTTAATTATTTTATTCAGTCTCTTAAATCCACTAGTTGTTATAGAAGCTTGAAATAGATGAGTAGTTTTCTCAAAATTTGGATGAGTAAAACCTATAGCTTTATGAGAATGAATTCATTTAAGAATTCCTCTTATAGAAAATATTCAACAAATGAATGTTAGAACACAAAAAATACTTTTTACAAATAGCCCTGAAAAATATCCAGATATAGATAACGTAAGAGCTAGGTTAGATAGTGCTTCAAGTGATTTACAAGATGTTTATGTAGATACAATAGTTACTTATAGCCTAAGCAAAGAAAATGTAGCTAAAATATACCAAAATGTATGACTTGATTATGAATCTAAAAAAGTTATACCACTTATCATAAATAGTATAAAAACTCATACTGCAAAATTTAAAGTTTCTGAAATATTAACAAATAGGGAAAAAATAAAAGAAGCAGTCGAAGCAGAATTAACAGAATGATTTATGAAAGAAGGAATAATATTAGAATGAGTTAGTTTAGCTGATTTTAATTTTAATTTAGAATTTAAAAAATCTATAGAAGAAAAGCAAATAGCAGAACAAAAAATGGAAAAAGAAAAATACGAACTTGAAAGAATAGCTATACAAGCCCAACAAAAAGTTAAGGAAGCAGAAGCTGATGCAGAAGCTAAAGTTAAAAGAGCTGAATGAGAGAAAAAAGCAAAAATATTAGAATGAGAAGGTATTGAGAGCTATAATAAATTAATAAAACAAGAACTTTCAGATTCTGTACTTAATTATAAAACATTAGAAAATGAATTAAAAGCAATTGAAAAATGGAAATGAGATTATCCAACTTACTATATGTGAGGAGAATGATGAGCTATTCCATTAATAAATATTTGAAAGTAAAAAAAGTGGGACTGTTATAAGTCCCTCTTTTTTTAAAAACAAATCAGTAATAGTGGGTCCTCCATGACTCTTCTTTAGGTTCAGTAACCTTCAATGGATGTGGAGAATTGCTTCCAAATAAAGGTGAATTTTTCCCCTTTATTTTTGGTCCTTTATCTACCATTACTTTTTTAAATGTTTTCTTTCCCCCCCCTTTTTTACCTTGACGAACTATATTCTTCTTCTGCTTAGTAATTTTCTTTTGTTTTGCCATTAGTTTTCTCCTAACTTTTGATTTTTTTGGTAATCAAATAATAATAGAAAATAAGTGTATGTCAATATCTAATTTAAATAATAAAAGATAGCAAATATCTATTAGTTTTTATTATTTTAACTACTTAGTCCTTCTTCCACTTTTCAATTTCTAAATCTTTATGAGCAAAATCCATAAAATCTCTCATTATTGGTCATGCTCATGTTAATCAATATGCTTTTATTTTCAGTTCCTCTCAAGAGGTATTTCATGCCCAAACAACAGTAGTGATTGATGGTGTATATCATACTGTCCATAAATCTTTTGGTAATATAGTATCCTCTTCATCATCTATCTCTTTTTTATATTGTTTACTAGAAGTTCAAGTTTTTGCAGCCATTTGTCTACCAGGAATTGCTAAAAAATAATTCCAGCCCCATGGTCTATCATTTATATTTGATAATATAGAATTTATTTGATAAGTATATTTTTGTTCTAATACCCTTTGTCATATTTTATTCTCATTTGTTTCAATAATATTTCATTTTGAGTCTATTATTTTTAATATAGAAGTTATTTCATTCTTAATTCATGAATTTGCAAAAACAGAATAAGCACTAGCTAACTCAAAAGGAGTAATTTGAACAGTTCACAATGCCATTGGTGCTGCGTATACATAGTTATATCCATTTTTTTCTTTAAACTCATTTTTGAAATCTATCAAACTTTTCATTCAAAAAGGAGTTAAAAATTTTATTATTTCTTCTTCCTCTCAAGCTGCATAATAATTTTTTACAGCAGGTATATTTCTAGAATAATTTAAGGCCTTTGATAATGTCATTTTTCACATATATTTTCAATCTGAATTATTTGGTGTGTAATCTCAAGGAAAAGTGAATTTTGCATCAGTAAAAATAGTATATTTAGTAAATCATTCCTTTATCATAGATAACATATAAATGAATGGTTTAAAAGTACTACCAGGTTGTAGTCTTGCAAAAATCATATTATTATAACCCCCATTACTTTTATCAAAATAATCTACTCATCATACCATTGATATTATCTCACCAGTTTTATTATCCAAGCTAATTAAAGCAGCATTTTTTGCTCAAAATTTTTCTATATTTGTAACTACTTGTTTTTCTATTAATTCTTGAGCTTTATCTTGTAATAAAGGATTAATTGTCGTATATATTTTATATCAACCTGTCTCAATCTCTTCTTTTCAATATTTTTCAAATAAATTATCCCTAATATAGATTACAAAATGGGGATATCTTATAGCATCTGTGTATTCATTAAACTCAAATCCAAAGGATCAAATTATAGCTTGTTTATATTCTTCAAATGTAATATATTTATCTTCTAACATTCTTCATAATATATAATCTTTTCTTCATGTTTTATACTCTATATAAGAATCTTTATATTCAATAGATATAGAATTTAAAAATAATAATAACTTATTAAATTTAACATTTGTACATCATAATTCATCTACAAAAAAATTATATGATTTTATATTACGATAATTAATTCAGCATATTTTTAAATAACTTCAAGCATTCACTGCATCTAATTTATCAAAAAAAGTAGTTAATTTATTTACTTCATTATCTTTATTATCTAAATCATTTTTTGATAGTATTTTTATAGAACTACCTGAGTTATTCAAAATTAATGGATAACCTAATAATGCATACTTATTATTATAAGGAGATAATCAAGTAGGAGCTTTAGGTAAAGAAGAAAGTATGCTTGATTCTAATATATTTAACTCTGATGCTTTTATTCAAAAATAAGTTTGAGAAGCTTGCTCTACTCAATATGAGTTTCATCAAAAAAATATTTTATTTAAATATAGTTCTAAAATATCTTTTTTATCAAAAATTGAGTTTAGTTCAATTGATAAATATAGTTCTTTTATTTTTCTTTCTATGGTTCTTTCATCTGTTAAATATGTTACTCTAGCTAATTGCTGAGTTATTCAAGAAGTTCAGGAAATACTACTTCATTTCAATAATCAATTAAAAATTGCCCTAATAATTCATATACTATCATATCATGGATTAGACCAAAACCTCTTATCCTCAGAAGCAATAATAGCATTTATCATATTTATATTTATTTCTTCATATGGAACATAAGTTCTTTTTTCCAAATATATTTTATATAGCTCTCATCAAGTTCTATCATATATTATTGATGATTCTGGTAAAGGTATTGTTTTATAATCTTTTACATCAGGAAATGGTCATAAACTATTTAAATAATTTAAAAACAAAAATAATGAAATAAAACTAAGAATTATTAAACACAAAAAAATTAATATAATTTTTGATATTATATTATATTTATTTATAAAAGATTTTGTGTTTGTGTTTAGCAATTTTTTAAAATTATAATCCTTATTATTATGATATTAATTTTTGTTAAAAAAGATAATTATTATATTATAAGTTTTGAATTAAGTAAAATTTTAGATACACTAAGCTATAATTACTAATTCACTGTTCTTAAAGTTAAATTGATTAAATAATAAAGTAGTATATGAAAAAAATAGTCTTTGTTTTTCTTTGTTTATTTGTTCTTTTTTCTTGTTCAACAAATGAAATACATAGTGATATTTCTGAAAAAGTTAAATCATGAGAAGAAATAACAATTTTGGCTTTATGAGATTCAATTACGTATTGATATAAGGTAGATATAGATAAACCATACCCAATACAACTTGAAAATAAACTAAGAGAAAATTCTTATAATTATAGTATAAAAAATTATTGAGTTAGCTGAGATGAATCAGATGATTTACTAGCTAGAATTGATGAAATACTAGAGAATAATATTGAAGCTGATATTGCGATATTAACCATATGATGAAATGACTGACTAAAAAAAAGAAGTACTAGTGAAATGAAGGAAAATATTCTTGAAATAATTGAAAAATTAGAAGAAAAAAATATTATTGTTGTTTTTTCATGAATGAAATTACCTATATTTTTTGGATGGACTTATTCTGATAATTTTGAGGAAGTTTATAAGGAAATTGCCAATGAAAAAAAAGTATTTTTTTATCCATATTTTCTTAAATGACTTTGAATTAGTCTAGAAAATAACCAAGCTGATAATATTCACCCTACTGGAACCTGATATACTATTATTAGTAATAATTTATATGATTTTTTTGATAAAAATGGATTACTTTTTAAATAAATAAAAACAGCTATAATAGCTGTTTTTATTTTAAGCAATATTAATAATTTTAGATACCTCTTCATTTATACCACTCACTTCTGATCTTTCTATGTTATCTATAAGCTCTATTGCATTATAAAGTATTTTATATTGATTATCTTCTAACAGTGAATTATTTCTAGACACGTTGTACGACGATTGATTTAAAGATAATACTAACATCTTTATAGATCTTAATATTTCGTTTTTAGAAATATTAAATTTATAATTTAAAGCCATTTTTCAGTTTATATCGTTATTTAAAGATATTAAAATAACTAATATATTTTCGAGAACTTGTTGATTTATTTTTAATTCAATTGCTTTGGATAAATCTAAATTTTTAAATCTATTTGCTAAATTTGAAATTAAACAACTTATATTAGCTGTTGTATTTTTTCAATTAATTGTTTCTATGAATTTATTTTCAGGAAGAGCACTTCACCCTCAAGCGGAACTATTATCAGACATGTATTAAATATTATTATTATTTGATATAATATAAGGTATGATTAACTATTGTCAAGCCCAGTTATAGTTTTTAAATCAAAAATTTCATTTAATCTTTCATTAGAATCTGTATGTATATCTATAACTTCAAATCAAAATTTACTTGCTTTTTCACTCACAATATCACTATATCTCAAAATCCAATCTGCAACAACTTGTGAGTTTCTTCATACAAATGTTCAAGGATCTAAATCTAGTGAATTTATTATACTCTTAAAGCATTTTCTAACCATAAAAACAGTTTTATAATCAGATGGATTATCAACTTGATTTAAAAAATCATAAACACTTCTAGGAGTATTTTGTACTCATTCAACAACTATATTTTCTCAATCAACTAACAGACTAGATATTATTTCTGAAAAAATATACTGATTTGCTTGAAATTCCATAGATAAATAGGCATCAATTCATTTTTCTTTTATTATTTGTTCAAAAGTACTTATCTCTATATCTCACCAGTTATGTTCCCTAAGATAATAAAGTATAGGCATTAACCTTTTTTTATCTTCTAAACTTAAAGAATTAAAAAAATCATTTCTAATATCATCTCATGAATATATCTTAAATCCTTTATCAGCTAGAGACGATGATAATGTAGTTTTTCCTGACCTAGATACTCATCAAATTATTATATTTCACATTCTTATATTATATAAGTTATTATAATTAGTGAATTTATAAAGACATTTATTTATATGTCAATATTTTGGTAAATATAATATGTTCAAATGTTCTCTATCTATTTACATAATAAAAACAGCTATTAAGTAGCTGTTTTATCTTTAATTTTATTTGGAGGTGGCCTATGCCACGATTATAGAACTTTAAGAAAAATTTTAGATAATTTAATAAATATAATTTATCTATTAGCTATCATAAATATTCAAATCACTTTTAATCTCTTCTTCAAATACATTCTTTGGTGTATTTTTTATCCAAATTATAAACTCTTTTAATGCAATATCCAATCATATATCACTCCTTCATTTTAAATATCATACAGACACATTACTCCTAACAGGGTCACTTTCAAAAGTTACTCAGTTAACTCAAATAAAAACATCACAAGTTCATCTTTCTTCTCAATCAAATTTTTTAAGTGTTAAGTAATTATCAGTAAGATGCTCTACAAGAACTTTCAATCAGCCAAAAGATTTAAACTCTTCTATCGATAAAGTATTTAAATAAACATATATATACATAACTTTATCTAGGATATCTCTATAAATAACTTGTTCTTCAAATATTCTTATTTCATTTTGTTTTTGTTGTTCTTCTTTCTCTTTTGATTTTCAAATTGTATAAATTCATCTTTTTACAAATGCTTTGATAAACTTGTTAGTAATAGTATATGTTCAATTACCAATATGATTTATATATCAATCTTTTGTTAAAGTACTTATTCTTGGATCATCCTTAACTGATTTACCACTTTCAAAAACTATATGGCTTATATCAAATTCTTGAAATTTATTTAAACTAGTAAAATGATTAGATATAAGATAACACATACTTTCCATTTGAATATTTTGAAACTCACTGTCACAATAATCATTAATTTTAGATGGATGCACTATTTCTAATAATTCAATTCAATTATCATCAGAACTTAATATTTGTTCATATATCTCATCAGAGACTATATTTAAACCATTATGTTTTCATATCATTTTATCTCTTTCTTCCGTACCGTATGCTCAAGATAATATTTGTTTTGCTTTAATATGAGGAAGTTCTCTTCTAGTATAATTTTGCATAATTA
>CAXBVF010000033.1:0-11046 GCA_963979005.1 uncultured Candidatus Altimarinota bacterium
AGAGTTCATATTAATATTTCTGAAGCTGACGCAGTTCACGAGTTTTGTAGAATTACTAAATCGTATTTACTAAAATCAACTAAATCATATCATCTAGATGTAAAAGTTTTTTCACTATCATGATATTTTACTACTGCAGTAGTTTCTCATTTCTCTACAAAGTATGATAACATTTCTGCTACTTCGGTTAAGTAACCTCATCAGTTATTCCTCAAATCAATTATAACCTTGTTTATATTTTTATCATTACTTATTTCGGTAATAGTTTCTTTAAAGTCTTTTGCTACATGTTCTCAAAAACTTTTAATGTGAATATAATATGTTGTTGTATTTAATACCTCTGCCTCAATATCTGTAATTATTATTCTTTCTCTTGTTACTTCTATATCAAATATCTTTCATTCCCTATCTACGGTTAATATGACAGTAGATCATGCCGGTCATTTAATCCAAGTTATTACTTCTCTCAACGAATTATTTTCCCCTATTTCTTTTCAATCAACTTTTATCACTAAATCCCCTCACTTTAAACCTGCTTTTTCAGACGGTGATCAAGGAATTGGAGAAACTATTCTAACAAAACCAGGTTTTTCCATATCTACATATGATCAAATTCATTCATAGTCTCAAGAAAGTGAATCGTGAAAACTTTCGCTCTCTACAGGTGGAAAGTAAACCGTATATTTATCATCAACTCAATCAGTTATTCAATTTATGGCTGAATCAAGTATTTCTCATTCGTCAAAATTATCTTTATTATAATGCTTTGAAATAATAGTATCATAAATATCTTTTAATATTGCTATCTTTTGTTTCACTTCACTATTTGTTGATTTTGTTTCAATTTCAATAGTTTGCTCTCACAAAAAATTAGTCATTATTTGAATATCGTTGTTGTCTGTATTTCTATTTTGTAACGCTTCTTCTGTCTCGATATCCTCTACTTTTATTCAAAGAATTTTTTCAGATAATCTATAAAAAGCCCAAGCACTTAATTCATTGTTTTTCTCGAATGACTTAAGCGGATTTTCTATTAAGTCTAAGTATATTAATTTTTGAAGTGATTCCTCTAATTCAGTTCATGAATCAATATCTAAATAATTTACTTTTATATATTTGTAGCTTTCCGGAATTTGTCAGCTATAATAATCAGCAAAAAAATTAAATATATTTCATCTAGTGATTTTTAGTTCATTAGATGTATTTACAATTGTTAGATTAGATCAAGATATTTGTAGAGCTTGTGCTGATCAAAAATTTATACTTAATAATATAAGTGATGTAATAACTGATATACTTATTTTTGTTTTCATGTTTTTATTATTTATTAATTTAATTATTTTCAAAGCCAGAATTTCATCATAGAAGTTCTAATCATCAAAATGGATATAATACTCATAAAAATATCATAGCCAAACCTATAAATATTAATATTAAATATGTTCATCATCTTCAAAGGTATTGCTCTGCCCATATGAAATTTCAAGTCCATCATTTCACAGTTCTTCTATATTTTATAAGTCATAATCATCAACTTATAAAGAGTATAGCATATACTATTTTTATAATCATATTATCTAAAATTATCAAGTAAGTCAGGATTATCTTTTAATTTATCCATAAGTCATTGTGATATATCATCTACAGTTCAAGTGCTATCTTGATTCAGCATATCATTAACTAAGTTTTCAGTAATTGGTTTTGCAATATCAGAAACAACTTGGGTTAATTGTTCGATTATAACTTCTTGGTCTATTCAATAGATAAAAGTAAAATATAAGAATATTAATACTCAAATGAACATTAGTCTAGTAAGTAAACTAAATATTCTAGCTCTTTTATGAGCTTTCATTTCTTTGTAGATATAATCTATTTTTTCATCAGATGTAATTAATTCCATTTTTTTGTGTTAATATTTATTTAGCTTCTTTCCAAGTATTTCATTCTCAAATATCTACTTTTAATTCTATTTGAGAATCTTTAATTATATTTTGCATTATTTTTTGTACTTCCCTTTTTAGTTCAACTTCTTCTCACGGAAATACATCAAATACTAGTTCATCATGAACTTGCATAATCATTTTTGATTTTAATTTATGATTCAGCATATATTTATGAACCTGTATCATAGCTATCTTAATTATATCAGCACTAGTTCATTGAATAGGCATATTAGTAGCTTCCCTTTCAGCTGAAGACTTAACTATTTTATTTAAGTCATTTATTCCATTAATATATCTTTTTCTTCAAAACATTGTTTCTACATATTTTTTTTCTTCACATGACGCTATTGTCTTTTCTAAATATAGTTTAACTTTTGGATATGATTCATAAAATTTTTCTATATAGATTTTTGCATCTTTCATACTTATTCATATCATTTTAGCTAATCAAAATCAGCTTATTCAATATATTACTCAAAAATTAACAGCTTTGGCTATTTTTCTTTCACTATTTGTTATTGTTGAATTTGGGAATAAAAATTCTGCAGTCTTATGATGGATATCTAGTCAGTTTTTAAATGCTGAAAGTAAATTCTCATCTTCTGACATTATTGCTAATATTCTTACCTCTACTTGAGAATAATCTAGAGCTATAATTTTTCAATTATCAAATCTAGAGATAAAAGCTCCCCTTATTTCTCATGCTATTCAATTAGAACTAGGTATATTTTGTAAATTTGGACTTGTGCTAGATAGTCTTCCGGTACTTGTAACTGAAGCATTGTAACTTGTATGTACTAAAGAATTATCATCTATTAAATCCAAAAGTCATTCTATGTATGTAGATTTAAGCTTTGTATAGTGTCTGTAATCAACTATTTCTTGCGCTATTGGATATTCGTGTGCTAATTCTCATAATACCTCAGCTGAAACAGAATAACCAGTTTTGGTTTTTTTTCATTTGGGTAATGCTAATTTTTCAAAAAGGATATTTCAGACTTGTTTCGGGGATTTTATATTGAATTCCTCTCCTACTTTTGCATAAATACTTTTTTCTAGTCTTTCTATTTCTTGATCTAATAATAAAGCAATTCATTTTAATTTATCTCTCTCTACGTAGACTCATGAAATTTCCATTTCTTTTAAAACCTCTATTAAAGGAATCTCTATTTCATTTAATACTTTATTTTCTGTTGTTTTTTCTTCTAATTGTTTATTATATAGCTTATTAGTAATATATACATCTTCACCAGAATAAATAGCTGCAGCTTTTAAATCTACATCTACAAAATTTACTTTCTTTTTGTTAGTTATTTCATCATAACTTATCATCCTATACTGAAATTCTTTTTGTGATAGTTTATCAAGAGATAATCATCTAATCCCTGGATTTTTTATATATTCTCACATCAAGGTATCATAAAATCTTGCTCCCATCTTTTTTGTTTAATTTCTACTATATTTATTATAGTTTTTTTTGTTTTTAGTCAATAAAAAAGAAAGCTAATTTAGCTTTCTTTTTTATTGCTGCATTAATTTTTAAAACATCTAACTGAAAAACCAGCTGCACGATAAGTTGTATCAACAGGATTTATTAGAGTAGGATGAAAATACATATTTATTCAACGAGAATTTGGAGATACTCATGTTGGTGTTGAAGACCAGTAATATCAGCGCTGACCTGTATAATCAAAGTTTGCTGTACTCCAGCTACGACTACCAGTTATAGGTAACTTTAAATCATTTGACATTGCAGTTCATCATGCTCACCCCCATCATCATGTAGTATGTAAAGCCGACCATTCAATACTTGATGGTACATGATAATCTCATACACAAGGTCATTTTCTAGAAGTAAATGTATCTGTAGTATATCACCATAATTCATCATTTGGAATTGATGTCCAGTCATATGGTGGAGATAAAGGGCCTGATATAAATATTGATCAGTTATATGTACTATCATCCGTTGTCGCTCATATTTGAGTAGAACTTGTAGAGGCGTTTTTTAAACCTGTGTTATTTCACCATTGAAATAATTCTCATGATCTTGCAATAGTGCAACTAGCTATATCAACACATAAATTATATTCACTTCAAGTGCTAGCTCATACATTACATCATGAAATTGTAATTCAGCTTTTTAGTCAATCACAAATTATTATATCTGGTATATCACATGAGTCATAGATAGTAGTTGCACTAAAAGGTGTTGGTGTATTTATTCCTGTACAGCTTGAATATGGATCTGGAACTACAGTTATCTCAGTAGTATCATCTTTTAGAACAATTGAATTTACTAATGCTACATTTTCTAATTCTCAACTAGAACTTAGAATATAATTATAGATATCATTACTTGCTAATATTGAACCAGTATAAGCATCTTTTATTTTTTGTATTACTATCTCTTTATCAGTATTAGAAGTGTTTATATCAATGCTTCAAGTATAAACTGATAATACTAATCAAGTTAATGCTCATGTATTTGAAATTACATTTCATTGTTCTGGTATATTTTCTCATCAATTTATTACTTGTGAACTAATATTACTAGAATCTAGAGTCATAGTTGTTGCTCAAACTTCTGTATTTATTATACTTGGAACTGGAACTATATAACTAGCTGTCTTTATAAATACTCTATTATAAGTTCAGTCTATCTTTGGTGTAACTTCTAAACTCGCAGCATTTGTTTGTGATATATTATTTAGTACTACTGAATCTCATTCCAACAAACTTAATATTTCAAATTCATTCTTATTGTTTGCTACCGAAAATACATATTTTTTATCTGTTAATGGATCAGTTGGTACTTCTGATATAGACCTAGATAAACTAGAAATAACTGAAGTTCAAAAATCTCATTGATACCATAGGATTTCTGTTCAATAATCTGCTATTTGATTATCATCTGGTAGTGGATATTTTCATGAATTTAGATGAAAAAGTTCTAGAGATGTTTTCATATTTGATACATCTGAAATCCTGATAGAATCTCTTGCATCTTTTGAATATCATTGTAATGATATAAAGGCTATTGTTCATAGTATTGCTAGGATTGTAATTACTACTATTAATTCTACTAATGTGAAGGCGTATTTTTGTTTATTCATATTGTTTTGAAAAATTATAAATAATTGTATTTATATTATATTTTTTTATAGTAATAATACTAAAATTTTTATTATTTTAGCTTTACATAACTATAAAATATTTTTTTATTTACTTTTTTGTAAAATAATATATTATATAGACATAATATGTTACTAAAATAAGCATGAAAGAAATTAAATTCAAGAACAAAGAATATCAGGAAAGATTCGATAATTTGTTATATGTAGAGTCAAAAAAACTAACAGATGATCAATATCTACTTATAAAAATTATAATGATACATTATAAAAAATATTCTACTAATGAGTATTATTTATTGCTAGCATTACTTAGAGGTTTAGTTTTTTTTAAAGGATTAGATATAAATGATAAATGTATAGAGGATAGTGATAGGGAAAAATTAATTATATTGTCAGAATCATTTAGCTATGAAATATGATGAGATAGAGAAAAATATTTAGCATCAGTTTTAAAAATGAGTAATAATTTATTTTTATTAAAAATGATTATTAAATATACAATATTATCTTTTGAAGATAAATACATAGATTTAATTCCTAATATATGAAATTATTATAAATCTATATGATATATAATTCCCTATTTAACTTTGAAGGAAATTAACTTATTGTGATTTTTTCAAGATAAATATTTTGAAAAAGTATATCCAAAGGAATTTAGCTACACAAAAAAACATTATTTTAAAAAAATAAATAATACAATTATTCCATGAGAATATTTGGTTTATGTAGTTAATAATCTCTCTGATTTAATGTCAAAGGCTTGAGTGATATGAAGAATAAAGCTTAGAAAAAAATCATTTTTTAGTGTTTATAATAAATTAATAAGAAAAGCTACTCAACAAATAGATGATTCTATTTGAATAAGAGTTATATTTTCCAATACTGATGAAATAAATATTTTCACATGATTTTTTGAGGATATATGTTTTTGTGTAAAGAAAAAAGACTATATAAAGAAGCCTAAAAAAAATTGATATAAAAGTATTCATTATACTTATTTAAGCCCATATGAAGATAGAGAACTAAAAATAGAACTACAACTAAGAACAACAAAAATTGATAAACAAATTAAAAAGACTAAAGATCTTTCTCATTATACTTATACATTAAAAGAAAATAAGTGGGCAGATTTATTTAAAGAAGTTCATTTATGATATGATTATATAAACAAAATAAAAAAGACTTAATATTAAGTCTTTTTTATTTTTAGTTTAATTATAGTACTTCGTCAATTACTTTATTATATTCAAATACTCATTCTCATTTGAAAAATCTTTCAAGCTCAACTTTTGCTGTTTCTTCAGAATCTGAAGCATGGATAATGTTTCCATCAATTGTTAAACCTAAATCACCTCTAATTGATCCTGGTAGAGCCTCTGCTGGATTAGTAGCTCAAGTAAGAGTTCTGATTGTAGCTATTGCGTTAATTCCTGATACTGCTAATGCTACTACAGGAGTTCTTTTCATGTATTTTTGTATAGATGGAAAGAAAGGTTTATCAGCTAAGAAGTCATAATGTTCTGAGATGATAGCGTCATCTAATTGCATCATTTTTAATCATGATATTTTTAATCATTTAGCTTCAATTCTAGCGATAACTTGACCTATAAGACTTCTCTCTACTGTATCTGGTTTTAGCAATATTAATGTAGTTTGCATATTTTTTATTAAAATTATAATAATTGGATTATATGTATATTACGTAAATTGCAATAGTTTATTGAATAATAACAAATAGTTATAAAATATATAACTATTTTTTCATTTTATTTATTAATGTGTTCACTATGTCTTTTATTAATCCTATTACTCATTTACATTCATCTGTCCTTTTAATGCAATGACTAAAATTAGCAGATAAATTTCAGGTTCTTTGTAATAGATCACTATGATTTATATTTTGTTCTACTGTACTTTTAAAATCAACACCTGTCATGTCTATAATCGGAACATTTTCCTTAATTCAAGGTTTTCAAATATTTTTACATGCTTTTCCTACAAACTGGTACACTTCATTCATTTCTGGATTATCTTTCAAATCATCTGCTTTAATGTTTGATCAATCTAATTTTTTATCTCCCAAGTCTATGATTTTCTCAGATTCAGACTTTTTTGTATTCATAATTTTTATTTATTTATTAAAAGTAGTTTTTATACTCTACGAATACATCTCAAGTTCAAATTTTGATAGCATTGTTTGTAAATTAGTGTTTTGCCTACAATCGCTTAAATAAGAAATTATATTTTTTAATGTTAGGGTATAGTCATTTCATTTTATAGTTCTTGTATGTACGACCATCTCAATATCAGCTTTAGCTATAAATACTCTAAATTCATCTATATTACTAATATTTTGATTAATTAAAAATTCTGTTATACTGTCTTTTAAATTTTTTATTCCCATATTAGAGGCAAAATTATTAATTTTTGATCTATTTGGATGTCTGGAGTTAATATCGGTTCAAGCTCATAAAGTTATAAAGTAGTTAAATGAGGCTATTGATTCGGATAAAATAAATAAGCTATTAGCTGGAGCATCTCCATTACCTTGAGCGCTTGCTCTTTGAGCTTCATAAAAAATAAATAAATCAAAAATACTGTTTATTTTATTTAAATCAATTAATGTTTTAATTTGCGCATCAAAGTTACCATTTTCTCAAATTCATGATACTAATGTTCAAGTACGCATTGCGAATAGATTTTGTTTGTCATTAAAAAAATCTTCTATTTTAGCTTTTTGTCCCCTTTTTATATATTGTTTTCCTAAGTAACTACTAAAATTGTTAAGTAAACTACTATTGTAATTAGTATTTTCATCTAATCCATCATTTCTCTCTAATGATATTCATTTAATTAGGCTAAAAAACGATATATCTCAAAGAAAACTAACTCTAGGATTTATTTTTATAAAATTTAATAAATCACCAGTACTATTTATATTATTATCATT
This sequence comes from uncultured Candidatus Altimarinota bacterium, assembly GCA_963979005.1. Lineage (GTDB taxonomy): Bacteria > Patescibacteriota > Gracilibacteria > BD1-5 > UBA6164 > UBA6164. Next base: position 8,034 of record CAXBVF010000033.1, read on the forward strand.
TAAAAAATTAAGAACCTTTTCTCTTAACTGTTTTCTGTAATATTTATATAAGAATTTTATTATTCAAGTTTGTGAGTAGCTACAAACACCTGATGTATATTCGTTTAATTCCATGAATTTTCTTATTTCAAATGGAATATTGGTGCTAAAATTTTTATCATCAAAAAACTTATCAATATCAATAGAATTTTTTTCTGAAGACTTTATAATATCATACTCATTATAAGGTGTGGCAAAATCACGCTCATGAGATAAAAATCACATTTTCCGTTGTTTTCATTTTCTCTTTTTTGCGCGGAATCAAGCTTTAGAGATATCTACTCTTTTAATTATAGTGATTTCCTCATTTTTAGAACCAAATTGTACTATAGGTGTATTTTCATTTTTTAGTTCATTATTATTTATTAATATGATTTTAATTCTATTTCTATAAAATAGCATTAAACTTTTTTGATTATCATAGTCTTCTGATGCACTATTTAGGTTCATATTAGAGTTTCAGTTTTCAGAAATTCAATATATTTCATCAAAAAAATCACTTCAAATAATACTAATAATTCATCAAATATCCTTAATTTGTTCCCTAATATTAGTTATTGATTCTCTAACTTGATCATTGGATCTTTCGCCTTCGTAGTTATTTATTAATTTAGAAATGTTTTCAGTAAATTCTGAGCTCAAAGCTGCTAAAAATATCTTTTCCTTTTTCTCTTCATCATAATCATAGTAATCTATGTACTCCATATATTATATTCGTATAATTAAATATTGCGAATATAATATATAAAATAATACAATTGTCAATACTATATTCTTTTTTGACTATTCCCTACAAATATATAAAATGCATCTACTTTGTAAAAGGGCTAGTGCGCAACTAGTTATTATTATTTTAAATATTTTACACATGAAAGAATTAGAACTTTTGATGCCTGCATGAGATTTTGAGAAATTGAAATTTGCTTATGCATATGGTGCTGACGCGTGTTATGTTGGTGCTCCTATGTTTTCTTTGAGAGCTAGAACAAATGCATTTACTATGGAAACATTGAATGATGCTGTTGAGTATGCTCATTCTAGATGAAAGAAAATTTATTTTACAGCAAATATATATGCTCATAATGTAAAAATTAAACCATTTTTAGCACAATTTAAGAAAATGGCTGAAATGTGACCAGATGCTTTTATTATGGCTGACCCTGGTCTTATACATATCGTTAGGAAACAATTCCCAGATGTAGAGGTGCATTTATCAGTACAAGCTAATAATACAAATTGGGCACAAGCTGAGTTTTGGGCTGAATTAGGTATCAAAAGAATAATATTGTCAAGAGAAATATCAATTAAAGAAATGAAAGAAATCCATGAGCATGTTCCAGAAATGGAACTAGAGGCTTTTGTTCATTGAGCTATATGTATGGCTTACTCATGAAGATGTCTTATATCTAATTACTTATCAAATAGAGACCCAAATCAATGAACTTGTAGTCATTCATGTAGATGGGAATATAAAGTATTTAAGGATGGAAGAACTCAAGAAGAACTTGAAACAGTAACTGGTAGGCCAGAAGATTACGATGAATTAACATGAAATTTCTATTTAGAAGAAAAAGATAGACCAGGAGAAATAATGGATATAGATGAAGATCAATATGGTACTTATTTAATGAACTCTAGAGATTTATGTGCAATTGATTATGTAGATGATTTAGCAGATGCTTGAATTATAAGTTTTAAGGTTGAATGAAGAAATAAAACTGTTAATTATATTGCTTCAGTATGACTAGCCTATAGAGAAGCAATTGATGCTGTATCTAAATGAGAAGAGTATGATGCAGTTAAATTATCAGAAGAATTATTTTGAATAGCTAATAGATGATATATACCAGGTTTTTTAGCTGGTAATACTAATGCTAATGCTCAATTTTATGAAAGAAATTGAAGTTTCGGTACTAAATCATTTTTATGAATATTAAGAGAGTATGATGAAAATGAAAAACTTGTAAGAGTTGAGGTGAAGAATAAATTTAATTTATGAGATGAAATAGAACTAGTATCCCCTACATGAATTAAAAAATTAAAAGTAGAAAAAATATATAAAACTAAAATAAATCACTGAACTAAAAAAGCAAATACAATTTTTACTTGAGAAACGAATTTTAATAAGGATTTAGCTGAGATAGTTGAGTCTGCTCATGGTGGTTGATATGAGGTTTGGATAAATATGGAAGATAAGCCTGAAGAGTTTAGTTTGATTAGAAAAGATGCTCCTTTGGAAGTAGATAGTTCAAAGTTATGAGAATTTATGAATGATAAAATAAAAAAATAGTAGTTATAACTACTATTTTTTTATTTTAATTTTGTACTATTCTAATAACTGGGTCAAAATAATTAAATATACTTTTTACTATTCAAGTTGAATAGAAATTATTTAGTCTATATTTTCTAGTTTTTGTATATGCTTTAATTAATTTATTAGTATGTACTAAGAATTTAGTTTCACTATAATGTTTAGATTTATATCATAAAAGTAACAGAATATCTAGACTGTAAAAAGTCTCTTTTTTAGATAATTTTTTGTTGTAAATTTTTTGAATATTATCTACTAAGTCAATGTCAGAATTAAGAATTACCTCATTAATTATTTTTTTAACCTCAGATTTTTTTATTCAATATACATCGGCAATCTCTTTTTTTGTTAACCATATTTTTCACATATTGAACATAGTTCTCACTGTTAAATTGTTGTCTTCAAATATAAATTTTCAGTCAGTTACTTTTTGTATTGTCATCATAATCTTGTAGTTAGGAGTATATATTATTTATATACACACTATATACTTATTATATACAAATGCAAATCTTTTTATACACTTTTAACTTGACGGATTTGTGTTTTCTATTTTAGTTAAATCTATTTTTGAAAGTGAAAAGGCAGCTATTAGGGTAAAAATGATTGATACAACAAATATATATGCAAGTTTATTTGCTTCAATTGAATCAATAAAATAAA
>CAXBVF010000034.1:0-11042 GCA_963979005.1 uncultured Candidatus Altimarinota bacterium
CAAAAAAACTATCTATTTTTATAGATTTAATAGAACTTAAAAAAGATCTATTTTATAAAAATAATAGTTTAAGTGTTAGATTTTATAACTCAAGTAAGAGATGTATAACTATAATCAATAGTTATTCAAACTATATCTGGTGGTGATATATTTCAAATTAAATCCCATTCATAAATTAATGATTTATTAAATGATAATTCGACTAATCTATATTTAATTTTCTCAGAATATTTTTTATTATTTTGAGTTTGAAAATTTGAAATACTTGTAGTAACTAAATCATCATCATAACAACAAATACTTACACATTCTTCAACAGTATTTAAATCTTCATGACAATTTCATTGAGTAGACTCCATTTCCATAGATCACATTGACATGGTAGTTGAATCTCAAAAAACCATAAGTGTATTATGGAAACTCAATACTGTTAATAAAACAGTTCAGATTATGAAAGATAAAAATCTTTTCATTTAGTATTATTATAAATAATATATTAACTAATAATAACTAAGATAGAAAATATAGCAAGAAACTATAATAATCTTTTAATATTCAACTACAAATTCAGTTCCTTCTCATATCTTACTATCAACTCTTATTTCCCAACCATACATATCTGCTATTTTTTTCACAAGAGATAATCAAATACCATGTCCATCTACGTTTCTAGACTGTTCTGACATATAAAATCTATCAAATATTTTGTCTATATCATGTTTTTTAATTCAAATTCAATTATCTTTTATTGAAAAATTATTTTTATTTAGACTAATCTCTATTTTAGCTCATTTTTTACTATATTTTATAGCATTTCATAATAAATTTGAGAATAAAATGTAAAAATATTGTTTATTAATTGTTAAAACTTTTTCATTACTATTTAGCACTTTAATTTCTATTTTTTTCTTATCTGCTTCTACTTTAAAATCTTTTATTACAGATTTTATTTCATCTTTTAATGAAATTTTTTCTGAATTATTTGATGAATTAATATTTGATAATTCAACTAAACTTTCTATCAAATGATCTAGTTTAGTAATTTCTGTTAATCATTCTTGTATTAAATCTTTTTCATATGATTTTGTTTCCTTTATTAGCTGTAAATTTGAGTGTATAATTGCAATTGGGGTCTTTAATTCATGTCATGCATTATGAATAAAATCTTGCATATCTCTCAAGTTATTTTCAACTGGTTCTAGATTTTTTGATACAAATTTATATCAAATATAATAGAAAAATACTCCAAATAATAATGTAATAAAAACAAAACCTAATAAGTCTGTTAAATAATCTGAAAAATTATATCTTAATTTTTTTATAAATAAAATATCATAATTTATTCAAGAATCTATCAACTCTATTTTTTTTACTAGAAATCAATAATCTTGCTCAATTTTATTATATTCTTCTTCATATAAAACATTTTCTACTAGATCTATACTTATTTCATCAACTACATTTGAAAATACTACCTCAATTTTATCTTTATTTATTATGATAATATTTACCGGATCTTCATGAGTTACCTTTGGTACATCCATGTGAGCACCTTGTCTGATTCTAAACAATCTATTTCATATATCATAATTGTTTATAAAATCTTTTAGTGATACAAACTTGTTTTCAACTGTTGTAGTGATTGTTGAAAATGTCTTTTCTTCAGTATTTATATAATTATAATATTTAGCCGTAAAAAAAACTCATTCTAATAAAATAGCTAATGCAAAAACAAGTAGCGTAAATATTATAGTAAGTCTTTTTTTAGTATGTTTTAAACTAGAGTTATTCATTATTCATTAATTATATATCAAAAACCCTTTTTTGTTTCTATTAATTCCCTTCAAAGTTTTTTTCTCAGGTATCATATATACACATCTACAGTTTTTGAAAACATAAAATCTCAATCAAATTCTCACCAAACATGTTCATATATTTCTTGTCTAGATACTACTTTTCATACATTTTGTGATAAATATTTAAATAAATTGTATTCTAGCGTCGATAACTTTATTTTTTCTTTTCATTTATAAACTTGAACTTCTTGTACATCAATTATATATTCTCAAACTAAAATTTTTGTATTTGATTTATTTTTCAAGTTTCTTCTTGTTAAGGTTTTAATTCTAGCTATAAGCTCATCATAATCAAAAGGTTTAGATAAATAATCATCAGCCCCTAAATCTAATCATTCAACAATATCCTCCTTTGATGATCTAGAAGTTAACATTATAATTGGTACTTCTTTTCATTTTTCTCTCAAATTTTTACATACTTCTAATCAATCCATAATAGGTAAATTGATATCCAAAATAATAACATCATAAAAATTTACTGATGCTTTATATAATCAATCTTTTCAATCAAAACTTAGATCTGATTGTATATCTTTTAGACTGAGAAATCTAACTAAATTTCTAGATAGGATTTCATTATCTTCTATTATTAATACTTTCATAATTTTATTAAATTATACTATATGAATCGAATCCACTGGACAAACCTGAATAGAACTACTTACTTCTTGTGAAAGCATATTTTTTTGACTTATAACTACTGCTTTTAGAGTAGAAAAGTCCATAGCAAAGTTATCTGGAGCTATTCTAGCACACTTTGTACATCAAATGCATTTTTCATCTATTATAAGCTCTTTTATTCAATCATCATTAGATTTTGATAAGTTTTTTGTTTTTTTAGAATCTTTAATAGTAGCTTGTTCTTGTTTCGAGTCTTGCTCTTTAGCATTGTTTACACTAGTACATGAACTAAGCAAGTTTAAGAAAACCAATGATACGATTAAAATAGTTTGTTTATTCATTTTTAATTTTTATTTATACAACATTAATAATATAGTTTTATATTAAGAATTAAGTAAGAATTATACTTTTTTATAAATATGAGCCAAAATATAAACTATAATATAACTTGCAACTGTTACTAGAATTGATATAAGTGCTTCTGGCTTTACAAGTGCTACGTGGACAGCAGTAAAAAGGAGCATAAAATATGATAATCTCTGAATAAGTTTCCATTTTTTTCAAAGCTTTTTTATGGAAAATATATTTGATGTTCATGTTAATATCAGTGAAATGATAAAAGCGAACATTCACCATCATAAATATCATCTAGGATCCCACATAATAGAATCAAATATAAATGTTACTGGTAAACCATTTACCAAGAAATATCATACAGTATGAGCAATAGCAAAAACCCCAGATATAATACCAAGTTCTTTTCTAAGTCTAACAGCTTGAGATAATATCTTGTACTCAGGAAATATATCACGAATAGGCCTTATAAACAGTAGAAGTATTAAAAATCTCCATGCAAATTCTCAGTAATTTGGAAATATTGATGGATCTAATAATACTACTAGTCACAATAAAGGAAAAACCGTAAGTATAGCTTTAATTATCTTGAAATAATTCATTTTTATATATTTTTTAATGTATTAAATATTGCTTTTGGAAAACCAATTTCTCATTCATCATGCTTTGGTCAATAAAAAAATTGTAGAGTTAATGCTCAAACAATTACTAATACAAGAGATATTTTTATAAATTTCTTTTTTTCTAGGCTTTCCATATATTATAATTAATAATTTATTTGTATTATTTTAATAAATAAAAAAAAATAAGCTAATTTTTATAGCTTATTTAGTCTTAGGTGATTTTTTATTTAGATTTTTAGGTTTAACTGAGAACTTATCATTTGTAACCCCCATTATTGTAATAGTATCATCATCAGTATCATCAAATGTATCATTTTTAGTAGAAGTTATCTTAAATTGAGTAGTATCATCATCAGTAGTATCATCAATAAAAATCGCGAACTCCTCTGCTTTTTGTTCTTCTGTCATTTCTTCAAACTCTGCTGGTTTTATATATCATTCACTATCTCAGGTTTCATCCACTAATCTTAGTTTTTTCAAATCTAATATATCTCAATATAATCTTAATAGAGTTTTTTCAAAATTTTCTCCAACTTGTTGTTCTTGTAAACAAGTTAATATTTGTTCTTCAGTAATTTCTTTAATACTAAATCAAAACTCTAATAATTTTAATCTTATTTTTCTATTTTTCAAAAATTGTACAAAATCAGAAATTGGAAGACTTTCATTTAATAATAGTACTTCTCAAAATGATAATCATCTATTTTCTTTTTGTCTTTCTACAAATGTTACTACAGCTCTTTTATATTCTATAGCATTAATTTTTCATTCATCGACAAGCATTTCTCAAATTCTAAGATCTACTCATGACTCTTTTAATACTTTTATCAAATCTTCTATATTTTTTCCACATATGCTAATTGCCATATCTCAATATGTACTAACTCTTTTACTTTCTTCATTTAGAACTTTATGAACTAATTCATATGTATCAGTAATCTTTTGTCTTAAATTAGTACTAATAAACCAGGCCTCCGCTAATATATCTCAAATTTGTTCTGTTGTTTCATCTACTACTATATCATCAATTTTACTAGTAACTTTTTTTACTTTAGATTTCTTAGTAGATGTTAATTTATCAAACAATTTTTTTACCATAGTTTTGTGTTTAATTAATATAATTAAACAGTATTATAAATATAATAACATATTTGTCAAGTATATTATTTATTTAATAGTATTTCTTCTAATTCTTCTTGAGAAATGTATTGAGCAGTGTAGTCTCCTCCTTTGTTTTCTAGATTTTTAATAAAAGCTCTCATATGATTATATGATCATTTTAATAAGTTATCATAAACACGAATTATATCTGCATCTTGTGTCCCCGCAACTAATCATCTCAAGTCCTTAATATCTAAATCTTCTATTGTAGCACCAACTTTGAGAGCATCAACTAATCCTGCATCTCATGCTGAAGTTAAATTTTTATATAATTCATCCATTTCTGTTGAAGTAAATACTCATGGAGTATCATCTTTTATAGGATCTTCAATTCAAAATTGCTCTAATAATGGTAAAACTGCACTTTTATGTTTTTCTTCTGAATCATCTATATTTCAAAAGATATTTTGGTTATATTTATCATAAAAATAAGTATAAACATCTCTTGCTAATTTTTCTTCTTCCCTCATTAAAATAAGTCCTTCAATTTCAGCATCAGATAATGTTCAATCATTTATTTCACTAGGCATTTCTTCTGTTACTTCAGCTTCTAAATCACCAACTAAATCCTCAAATAAATCATTGGCCATTATTTCATCTACTTCCTCTATTTGTTCTATACTTATATCATTTCCTTCCATAGGTTCTATTAACACATCAATACCCTCCTCTACATCTTTTCCACACGAAACAACTAAAAATAATACAGATAATAATATAACTAATTTTTTGTTTAACATAATAATAATTTTTAAATATATAAAATAACTTAACTCCTAAGAGCATCAACTGGATCCAATTTACTAGCCTTATATGCTGGATAATATCCAAAGAACACTCATACTATAACTGAGAATGTAAAAGCTAAAATCATTCACATTGTACTTCTGATAGTAGTCATTCAAGCATAAGTATCAATCACAGGTATTAATAATTCTCAAATCAATACTCAAACTATTCAACCTATAACAGATAAAACAACACTTTCTATCAAAAACTGGTTTAATATATCTCCTCTTTTGGCTCAAATTGACTTCAAAATTCAAATTTCTCTTGTTCTTTCAGCTACTCAAGCAAACATAACGTTCATTATTCAAATTCATGAAACTACAAGTACAATTATAGCAACAAGTGTAAGTAATAAATTCATAGTATTAGCAGAATCTTGTGCTGAAGTAACCTTTGTTCATTGATCTTTTAGTCTAAAATCATCAGTTTGTGAATCTTTTAATCTATGAGCATCCCTCAAAATAACAGTTAATTCTCACATTGCAAATTCTATACTATCTATATCATTTGCTAATGCGGTCATTCTAGTAGATCAGGCACTTCACAAAACTGATTCAGCAGTTGTATATGGCATATAAATACTATCATCATAACTTACAGGTCATATAGCCCCTCATGTTTCTTCTAATACTCAAACTACTTTGATTTTTTTTCTATTTATAGTAACAGTTTCTCATATAATATCTGTATCACCTGCAAATAAATCCTGAACCATTCAATATCATAAAACTGCTATTTTATCCCTATTATCAAGTGCTTCTTGAGTAAATAGTTCTCAATTTAATAATGGAAGATTTGAAACTTCAAAAATATCAGGAGTCACTCATAGAATTCATGCCTGAATAGAAGCATCAGCAGTTGAAGCCTGTAATTTACCATTAACATAAGCAGTTACACTCTCTACATAGCTAGCTTTTTCTTTTATTAAATATACATCATCTAAATCTAGCTTAGAAGTGGTTCATTCTGTATTTACTGGATTGATTGCTATTGCAGTTACCGAAAGTGTTTTAAATTGATCTTCTATATCTTGTTGAGCTCATAATCATATTGCAATCACAAGTGAAATAGTTGATACTCCAATTATAATACCAAGGGTTGATAAGAATGTACGCAATTTATTTCAATATAATGACTCTAATGCCATTCTAATAATATCTTTTAACATATTTTTAATTTTTAATAATGTACAATTGTTTTAATCCCTCCCCTCGTTCCTCGGTACTCCCTTTTCCAAAGGGAGATTTATTTACTATTTGAAAAATTTATTCCCTTTCTCCCTTTTCCAAAGGGAGTACCCGCAGGGGGAGGGATTTAAAAATATAGACAAAACTATTCATCTTCTAATTCATAATTACAATCTGTTACTTTTCCATCTTCTAGAAAAATTATCCTGTCAGCAGCTCTAGCAACTTCTGGTGTATGTGTTACCATAACTATAGTTTTTCAATCAGTTTTTAAAGATTTAATAAGCTCTATTACTTCATGAGTAGTTACAGTATCAAGTGCTCAAGTTGGTTCATCAGCAAGTAATATTTCTGGATCATTTATTAAACTTCTAGCAATTGAAACTCTCTGCTGTTGACCTCATGATAATTCTCATGGTTTATTTACTAATTTATCTCATAATCATACTTTTTTTAGCAACTCTTCTCATTTTTTTAACCTTTCAACTTCTGGTGTTCAATGGTATAATGCTGGTAATTCTACATTTTGGAGAGCAGATAGTCTAGGTAGTAGATTAAATTGTTGAAAAATAAATCACATTTTTTTATTTCTAATAAAAGCCAGAATATCTTCTTCTTTTACAGCTCAAATATCATCTCATTCTAAATGATACGATCCTGCACTAAGAGGATGTAAACATGCAATTATATTTAAAAGAGTTGATTTTCATCATCAACTCTCTCACATAAGTGCAACAAATTCTCATTCCTTAATTTCAAGATTTATTCATTTCAAAACCTCTATTTCCTCTCAATTATCAAGAAAATATGATTTATGTACATTCTCCAGTTTTATTATAGTTTCTTTTTTCTTCATTTGTTATATTTTAATAAACCACCTTAGCTCATTTTTCTAGTCCACTAATTACTTCAACCATTTTACCATCTGTGAATCAAGTTATAACTGGAACCCAAGTTCAATCTTCTACCATTACTGAAGGAGCTCCATCTATAGGTTTAACAGCTCAAACTGGAATTATTTTTGCATTTTTAACTTCATTTGTAACATATTCTACATAAGTAGTCATTCATTCTCTAACACCGGAAGTTTTTGGATCAAAAGATATTTCAACTTTGTATGTTACTATTCAATTGTTATCTGTAGTAGATTTATCACTAATAAAATATACTTGTCCGGCAAGAGATACTCAATCAAGTGCATCATATGTAAGATAAACTGAAGCATTTTCTTGTATTCTAGAAATATCTAATTCCTCTACATAACTTTCAACATAAAATTTGTTATTATTTGTAATAGTAACAAATGATGACTCTTTATCTCATCAAACAAATGAACCAATATTTCAATCTACAGAAACTATTTTTCAATCAATAGGACTTCTTAAAACTGCATCATCTAGTCTGATTTGTGATTCCTCTAAAGCTTTTTTGGCTGTATCAATACTAGTATAATATGGAGCTAACTCACTATATGAAACATCATCAGTTTTAGTTGAAAGAGAAGCTTCAGATATAGCAATTTGTTTTTCAGCTAATACTACATTATTATCAGCTTTTTGTAGAGCATTGTTATAATTAATCTTTGCTTGATCTAATTGTTTAACTGCTAATTCTAATTTAGAAGTTAGTGATGCTACTGTATTATTTTGTGTAGCAGTTTTTGTATTTAGATTTGTTAATTGTTCTTCTATTAATTGACTAGCATCCGTTAAAGAAGCTACATCTTTTTTATTATCTAAAATATTTGCTTCAAAAGTTTTTATATAAGCTTCAATTTCTTCTTCTGATAAAGCAGATAATGATGGAATAGAATTTTTAATAGACTTTAGAGTAGAATTAAGCATTTTATTAACTAACATAGAATTATTTTGTGCCTTTTCTAAAAATTCTAGAGTTGTTTCTATATCACTATTAATTCATCATTTTTCTTTCCATTCATCTAGAAAAGTTGTAAAGCTTGAATTTGCATCATTAAAATAACTAATAGATGTTGCTAATTCGTTTGAATCTTTTGCTCATAAGTAATCTTCAAATTTATCATTTTCATCTTTGTTTTCTGGCGTAACTCATAGTAGTTTATCTACATCTAATAATAATTCTCTTAGAGAAGAAATATTTGTAGAAATAACTCAAATAGCATCCTCTACTTTGTTTTCATATTTTTCTTCTTCTTGACCTATTATTAAATCTAGGTTATCTTTAGCTAATTGTAAATCTGTAGTTGCTGTTTTTAAATTTATTTCAGCAGTTTCAAGTGAACTTTTGGTATTTGAAATATCTATTTCTCAGTTTAGTTTTATATTTTCTAAATTTGCTTCTGAACTTCACAATTGTTCTTCTGATAGTTTAATATCTCCTGAAGTATATTTGTTTTTCTTTGATTCTAAATCAGCATAAGCTTTTTTAAGAGATATTTCAGCTTTATCAACATTTATTTCAAGATACGTGGTATCTAAAGTAGCGATAATATCTCAAGCTTTTACAATTGCTCACTCGTTTTTAGTTATAGTTTTAACTGTTCAAGTAATAGGAAAATTTAAGTTAAAATCTTCTTTGTAAAGCACTTTTCAATCCCCTGATATACTAGTTTTTAAATCCCCAGTAGTCACACTAACTGTTTTTATTTCCTCTATTTCTATTACTTCACTATTTCAAGAAAAATAAGAATATGAAAAATATCCTCAAACAAGTAATAATAAAGCTATTATAATTATTTTAGTTAAGCCTTTCTTCTTTTTATGAGTTTCTATTTCGTCAAGAATTCACATGATTTTGTTTTTTATATAATAAATTAAAAAACTTTATCCCTAAAAAAGGATAAAGAATTTATTTTCTAATACTTCTTTTTACGTATTTAGCTATTTTTCTATCTGTTATTTCTTCGTTATACCAAATACTTACTATATCTCCTCATTTTAAATCTTCTAGTGTTGCTTCTATATCTTGTTTATCTTCTCATATTTGTTCTTTTTTAACCATAGGAATTCAAACAGGAATCATTACTTTAGTTTCTCATGAAACAGAGTTTGCTATCATTTCTTTTAATGCAATTTTATCAGCATCAGATAAAGAAGCCATATAAGCTTTTTTTTCAGTCTGTTCCATGTCAATTGTTGGATCTTTTGATCTATCTATTTCTGAAATAGTAAACATATTCCCTTCTACAGATTTCACTTTACCATAAAGCTCAGCTTTGTATTCAGGTTGTAAACTAATTATTTCTTGATCTCTAGCTTCTCAAGTAGCAACTGCATTAGTTATAGTATTAGTTGTTACACCAGTAGCATTTTCCTCTACTTCTGCTCCACATGAAGCAAGTAATAAAGCAGCAGCTCAAACGATAAGTATCTTTTTCATAATTTTTAAAATTAAATTAATAAATATAATTATATTTTTATAAGAGAATATACAAGTTTTTTTAAAATCTAATATATTACGATTTAACTATAGTCTAGATTATGTAAGAATTAGGTAAGAAAAATTAGACAAAAAAATAGGGTCTCCGTAAGGAGTCCCTAAGTTTGTTAGCTTTATGCTAAGCTGAGTTTAACGTACTCAACTAGCAACAGCGCCGATACCACCATCTGCAGTCATCATCTTCATACCAGAACCCAGGCCACCTGCATCAATACGGTTGTCAGTAGTATTACCGTCGTTGCCGTCATCAGACCCGGAGCCAGCAGAAATAGTCATAGAGTTATTAGCGAGTGCTGTAGCACCAATTTTTCGATTCGTCTTCATTTTCTTTAATCCTCTTTATTTTCGGATGGGTTTTTACCAATTCTCAAGAACTTTTCATTAATAAATGTTCAAGAGATAGCTATCTCTTTATAGGATTATTTCAAAAAAAGTCAAAAGTTTTTTTGTTAAAAAGTAAATAAACCAGGCATCCTGCCTGGTTTATTATTACAATTAAGTATTCTCCTTTCTCAATTTATATTTATATAAAAGCCTACGTACATATGTTTTATAGTAAGCAATTATCCCTCCTTGTTTTCCAAAAATAGTCAATCTCCAAGATACTAAATATATTTTAGATACTTCAAAGATATATATAGCAAAAGCATAAGATTTAGTTCTTCTTACTCGTACTAGAACTTCTCTTTTTAGTCTACGGAGGAATATTGAAAATTTTCTATACCATCTAAATGTTCTTAAATTTTCTCTCCCATATATAATCAAATTCATACTTATAAAACCTAGAAACATATCTAGTGCTACAAGTGAAAAAGATATAAAAGGATATTCCGTACCAAGATAATACATTACAATCTTGATTCCTCCTTCAATAGATTTACATATTACTAATGATGCAATAGTCCAAAATGCTGATAATTTTTGGACCGTATTAATTATTAGTATCATCTTTATCTTTCTAAAAGGTTTTAAAATCCATTCCTCTATAAAGATAAATGATAATACTATAACTGTCACTACTATTCTCAGAAGTG
>CAXBVF010000035.1:0-10916 GCA_963979005.1 uncultured Candidatus Altimarinota bacterium
TATATCTTTAAATTGGTATGCAGCTACTGAATATATAAAATATAATATATCTCTTTCAGAAGTTTTAGCTTGAAATACTACTGTTAGTATTTGAAGTTGGGCACATGTTGCATTAGTAAGAAAAAATTGAGTTATAAAACTTTATACAAATTGAATTGAATGATTGACATCATCTACTGATCCTACAATTTTTGATCCTACCCCTACAACTATTTGAGTGTGAGCACCAATTTGAGCCCTTTCAAATATATATATAGATGGAATACGTGTTACAAATTGAGTAGCTAGATATGATGGAAATTTTACTCCTCCAACAGAAGCTTTTCCGGTTTATTAAAATATTTTCAAATATTAAAATATATGATATAATTTAGATATATTATTTTAAAATAAAAAATATGTTAGAAAAAGAAATCAAAATTCTTGAGGTTGATGTCAAAAGTTTACAAGAAAAATTAGAAAAACTATGAGCTGAAAAAACCTTTGAAGGTTATATTCATGATGTTTATTATGATTTTCCACATGATAAAGAGAATAAATTAAAAATGGAAGAAAATAAAAGACTTTTTAGGGTTAGAAAAAAATGAGATATACATATGTATACTATCAAAAGAAAAAGGAATAAAAAGAAAGATGGAGGGGAAGAATGATATAAAATAGCTGATGAATGAGAGAGAGAAATATCAGATGTCGATAGTTTTACAAAAGTGTTAGAAAAATATTGAATGGTGGAAACTAGAGAAAAGAAGAAATTTAGAATAAGTTATTCTATTTGAAAATTTGAGTTTGATATAGATGATTATTACTTGTGAGATGACAAAAATACTATTCCAGCACTTTTGGAAATAGAAGCTAGTACAACAGAAGAACTTGATGAATGGGTAAAAAAATTATGATTACAAGACCATAGAATAGAAAAGTGGTGATCAAGAAAATTATTTGAGCACTATGGTATTGAATATAGTTGGTTATAAAAAAACAAAAAGAACTAATAATTATTAGTTCTTTTTTATAGTTAATTAAATAAATTTCTCCCTTTTTCAAAGGGAGTACCCGTAGGGGGAGGGATTAAAATTTTAAATACATTAAAAAACTTGCTTAATAAGCAAGTTTTTTTGTAGTAAATGGATTATTTATTGTTTGCGGAGTTTTATCTTTTGTTAATCAGATTGCATCTCTAGCTCTATCTTTAATAACATCTAATCTAATTTCTTTTATCTTTTCCATTGTTTCTTGGAATGTATCATATTTTTCTGTAAGACCAGAGTAAACAACTCAAAGTGAGTATTTACTACATGATTTAGCTTGTTTAATATTATGCTTTTTCATAATCTTAGAACTAATACATTTTTTACTTAGAGATTTACTTTCAATTATTACTAGATTTTTTAGATTTACTTCATTAGAGTTGTTATCTCTTAAATTTAGAGTTCTAACATCAAAGTCAATAGTTAATCTTTCTGTGCTATCTTTACTTACTAGGGTAATTCTTTTATATTTAGTTTTAATTGCAGGAGTGATTTTTGGGGCTTTTTCTCCAGCATACATACTTTGCCAAACTCATTCATAAAATCTTTGTTTTCCTCTAGTCATAAATCAATGTTCTTCAGAAGAAAATTCGTATCTGTATTTACTTGTTATTCAGTTATTCTTTTGTTTATATTCAAAAAATGCTAAGTTTGAGTCTACATAATATCTAGTTCTTACTTTTGTTCTAGATTTTTCTTTATTTTGGTGTTGGTTATAAAAATGGTAATCATTAGTATCCATATAAATATTATCATATGAAAATGTTTTTTTACCATCTATTTCTAATACTTTAAAATCTTTTTTTAAGTCTTTTATTATTTCAGAGAATTGTTTAGAGTTAAGTAAAAATTTATTATCTATTCTTTTTAGATAACTTGCTGTCGAGTTTAGTTCTGAAAGGCTTATTACTCAGAATTTTTTTAGTTTAGTATTATAGGTAGATAACATTTTTTCCTATTGGTTAGTTTTTATTTTTGTTTATATATTTATTTTAACATATTCATTTTTTGTAGTCAAAATATTTGAGGATTTTTTTATGAAAATTTCATAATAATCAAATAAGTAATTCATGCTATTACTCAAGATACTGGTAGAGTAATAACCCATGCCAACATTATGTTTTTGATCATTGATGTTTCTATATAATTTTTTTCACTTCATTTACTTCTTTTTATATGTTGTCTTAGTAATCAAATTCAGAATACTCAACCTAATGCTATATGTGTAGAACTTACAGGTAATCAAAGTTGAGATGCTATTATTACTGTAATAGAGGCAGCTAATGCTATACAAAATGCTCTTACTTGGTTAAGCTTTGTTATTTCAGATCAAACAGTTTTTATTAATCTAGCACCAAATACACTTAGACCAAATACTAGTCAGATTGCTCATATAAGCATTACCCAAGTTTCTATTCAGATAGATGCTCATGATACAACGTGACTTTTTATAGCATCATTAATAGCAGCAAGTGGTCAAATAGCATTTGCTACATCATTTGCTCAATGGGCGAATGATAACAGAGCTACTGAAAATATTAATGGTATATTAAATAGATTATTTATAAAGTTTTTAGAATTTTTAAAATAGGCAGATTGTCTTTTATAATAAACTCTTAATCAGATAAAAGTTAATACAGCAAATACATATCAGATAAATATTGCTATTTGTGGTTTTAATAATACTGCTAAATCTCATCAGTTAAGAACTTGTTTTAATCATTTTAGCATCAAGTAAGTAGAAAAAGCCCATACCATTATTCATATATATATAGGAACCCATACTTTTGCTGATTCTCCTCTTTCTTCTTGCTTTAGAATATTTTTTCTAATAGATAAAAATAATATTACAGTTATTACTCATCACATTAATGGTGAAATAATCCAACTTGCAGCGATCATTCATATTTGACCCCAATCAACTATTTCTACTCAAACAGCTGTGATTCATGCTCATACAAGTCATCATACTATTGAATGAGTTGTAGATACTGGAGCTTTGAAGAAAGTTGCTATATTTACCCAAAGAGCAGCTCAAGCTAATGTAGCCATCATTATAGCAATAAATTGCATAGAGTTTTCTATTAATGCTGGATCAATAATTCATTTTTTAATTGTATTTACTACATCTCCTCCGGCTATCATAACACCAGATGCTTCAAATATTGCAGCAATTATAATTGCTCATGTAATTGTTATTGCTTTTGATCAAACTGCTGGTCACATATTATTAGCAACATCATTTGATCAGATATTTATGGCCATATATAAACCTAGTATTGCAGCTAAGAATAAATATATATTTGTATTTCCTCATAGGAAGAAAAATACGTAAGCGATAATTAATAATACACCTAGTGCAAACAATTCATATCTAAAATTTTTTCTTTTTTTAAACCAAACCTTCATATAATAATAGTAATTAAGTAATATATTATTAATCTTAACACTTATTATTTTTTAATGCAAAAAAAAGACCTGTATTTTACAAGCCTTTCATTTCTTTTTCTATTATTTGTAATGACTTAAAAAATCATTCTAAATTTAATCAGTTTTTTCTCAGAGATTTATATTTTTGTAATCTTCTAAATATTTCTACTTCTAAATTTTGTTCTTCATCTAGTAAATCACTTCCATACATTTCATGAAAATATTCTGCATTCATATTTTGGTGATTTCAAGCACTTCAGTTAAGAGGTACTATTATAGCATGAATTCAAAACATATTTAATTCCCAAAGAGTTGTTGCTCAAGCTCTTGTTATAGCTATGTCTGAGGTTTTCATGATTTTTCACATTCTTCTTTGAGTCAAAAAATCATGTGCCATTACATTTGGAAATTTTCTAAATTCATCTCTGAAATGCATATTCTTTTCTCATAATACAATTTGAAAATCTATATCCTTTAAGTCAGGAAGTAATTTAAGTAATGCTTGAAATATTTTTGTTGATCCTTGGCTTCATCATACTACAAAAACAGCTAATCTTGTATTTTGTTCTATGTTTAAATCTACTATTTGATCAAGCAATTCAGGATTAAGAATTTGTCATGAAAGGAAGTATTTTTTATTATCTAGTTTTTTGTTTGGAAAAGTGTAGAATACTTTAGTTGCTATCTTTCATATTATTTTATTTGCTATACCTGATACAGTATCTGATTCATGGATATATATTTTTTTTCTCAATATAAAAGCTGCAAGACATAGAGGTAGTGCTACATATCATCATTTAGAAAATACTATCTCGATTTTGTATTTTAATATATAGTATATTCAATAAAAAATACCAGTTAGATTTTTAAGTGGTTCGTAGAAATTTCTTATATCAAAATACCTTCTTAGTTTTCAGGCAGGAATATCAAGAAATGTCATTCTTTGTTTTTTTGCTATTTCTTCCTCTAATGAATCTTCTTCTCATACCCAAACAAAATTATACTCTTTGTCTTCTTTTAGGTAATTGTACATAGACAATAAAGGGAAAACGTGTCATCCTGTAGAACCTCAAGTAAGAGCTATTACAGGTTTATCTATATGTTTCAAATGAGTCATTTTTTGGATTTATAAATTATTGTTTTATATATTATGTTTTTTTATAAAAAAGTAAAGATATATAAACTATAGATTTTTCTTTAGTAATCCTATAATTTGATATATGACATTAGTTTTATTATAAATTGATTCATTTTATTTATTAATTTGATTTTTGTTATATATTTGAATGTGACTAAACTTGAGAATAATCATACAAGAGCTCAGACGATAATATCAAGTGGCCAATGTACTCATAGTATGACTCTAGATAACAACATAATTATAACAAAAGGTGTAAATATATATCATATTTTTTTATATCAAGAGAAATATATACTGGATAAGAAGGCTACAGCAACTGTTGCATGATCGGATGGAAAAGATGCATCAGGTATATGATTAAGTAGTAATTCTCATACTCATTTTAATGCTTCTTCAGGTCTATCAATTTGAATTATTTGCTGTATTCACAAACTGATAGTTATTCATAGGACAACAGAATAGAAAATATATAATAAATTTTCTTTTTCTAATAGGTTATTAGTTAAATGAATATTTGATATTATTTTAGATTTATGTGAATAGCTATAATATATCCAAAAAGATAATAAAAATATAGGTAAAAAAAATATAGGTAAGTCAGCAAAATATAATGTAATATTTTTTATTATATTATAATCTAGCATTGAATTGAGAGATATTAATAGTTCTTTATTTAACTCTTGTAGCATATTTTATAATTTATTTTATAATATAATTTTTATTTATATTATAATGATATTAAAAAAAAGTAAAAAAACTTTTATTTTTTTCAAAAAGAGGATATAATAAGAATTACGCGATTAATAATAATTATAAAAACCATGTCTACAAATATAGAGACTGATTCCGCTGAAGAAATGAATACTAGTGATTTATTGCCTGATGATCATAAATATTTAACTTTTTTAAAAAAAGTTTTCCGTCATGAGTTTCGTAAAAATTGATTTAGGAGAATTTCTACAGATATTTTAGAGGATGGAGTTTTTAGAAGTTCTGCTGAAAAATGAATAATGAAGGCATATCTAAATAATAATTGTGTGGAAGAAATTCAACCAATATATTATTATTATATGGATCATTTTTTAAGTAATGATATTCAAGATGAAAGAATTTGAGGAGAAATAATATGAGAGTGAGATCCTATATTGGATGCTATTTCAATATATATTCATTTTACTATTTTAAATGTTATTTGATTAAAAGATACGTTTAAAATAACTATAAATTCAATTTGAAATGCAAAAGAAAAACTTAAATATTCAGAAGAATTACAAAATTTTTATGAAAATAAAAAACACTTATTAAGTGATGAATCATTAAATTTATTAGAAATTAATCCAATGTTACTTCTAGTTTCAGATAATGAGGATGAAATGATTCTTGCAGGACAGGCTCCTAGTATGATAAAATTTCTTAAAAAGGATTCAAAAGCACATTATACTAAATTTAAAGAATACTTAGATTTATTAAATATTCCTTATTCAGAAGATCATACATTGATTCCAAAAAACGAATATAATACAAATTCTGTTTGGGAGTTTAAAAATGATGAAGATTGTTTGATTTGTGCATGAGCTAGATATAATTCATTAGCAAAAGATTTATGAAACCCAAAAGATGTTCAGGCTGCTTGATTTTATGCTGATACAAAAGTAATTATAAAGATGCTTAGAGATAGGGATATCAAAATAAAAAATAAAGATAAAATAGATTTATTTTTTGTTCAACTATGAGATGAAGCAAAAAATGTTGTATTACCATTATCTCTGCAGGCTAGAGATAATGGTATAAATACCGTTGTTTCACTTTGAACCCCTTCTATGAAAGAACAAATGTTAAAAGCAAATAGATCAAATGCTAAATATGTTGTTATGGTGTGAATTATGGAAGCCAGAAGCTGAACTTTTCAGGTAAGAGATACTATTTCAGGTACACAAGAAGAAGTTAATAAAGATAAATTAATAGAATATATTATAGATAAAATAGGGGATGATAAATTGGACTTCTATTGTCCAGCTAAGGATTTAATTACAGAATAAAAAAAGAAGGTTTATATTAAACCTTCTTTTTTTGATTTTTCGGTAGACATTAATGTAAGCTTATTTATATCATAATCATCTTCTTTCTCCTCTAGTCATAACATATTGGTCACTTGCTGGAGACCTTCCTTGGTTATATATCATTTTTCTAATAATATAAGTCAGATATTGTCGTTAGGACGAAATCTTTGTAATTCTAAACATTCATTTAATTGTTTTTTTGCATCTCATGGCTTTTTTTCCTTAATATTTCAAGAATATAATAAAGCTTCTCAAAGTTTCATTAATCAAAGTTCTAATAAAGTAATTATTAATTTACTTCTTCTTTTTGGATATGTATTTATTAATACTTCTATAAATAATTTTCATTTATTAGATTTTAGTTGTTGAATTTTTTCAGCAACTTCTAATTCTTTTTCAGTAAAATATCATTTTTCTATTAAGTATTCTCATACTTTACACATTTGCGTTGAGTACAATATATTTCTTCAAATCTTCTCATCGATTTTTCATTCTTTTATTAAATCATTAACACATTTAACTACTTTACTTTTAGTAGTTAATACACCTTCATCTAATTTGGTGATTTTTGATTCTTTAAGTATTCTAGTTATGGCATTTTTAATGCATTCTGCATCTAATACTTTTCTATTAATATTACTAATGTTGACTTCTGTACTATCATCATCTATAAGGGTTTCATGTAGCTCATAACCACTAATATCATTTGGATTTGTTCAAACAGGAACAGCAGGGCTATTATCAAATGCCTTTAATAATGGTTTTCATTGCGAGTTAAACTTAGTTTTAGAATAAAGTTCATCGTCTTTATCTTTAGTTTTCCAAAGTCAAAAAAATCCCATGTAAATATAATTATTATATAATATTTTAGTTATTATAATATAAATTACCTAAAAGTCAATACTTATTTCTTTAGAGAATCTCTTATCTCTTCTAGAAGTTTAATTTCTGCTGGAGTTACAGCCTTTTGCTCTTCTTTTTTCTGTAATTTATTTATATATCTTACCATCATAAATATTACGAAACCTAGTATGATAAATGATATCGTATCAGTTATGAATATTCCATATTTAATTGCTGGAGCTCAAGCTGTTTCAAGGGCTTCCATTGATTCATATTTTTTTCAATCTAGAGAAATGTAAAGGTTTTGAAAGTCTACTTTTCCCATTAATAATCCAATAGGGGGCATTATTACATTAGCTATGAATGATTTAACTAGGGTTGCGAAAGCAGCACCGAATATAAATCATACAGCCATATCTACGGCATTACCTTTTATTAAAAACTTTTTAAAATCGGCTAACATAAGTTATAAATTAATTATTAAAATGTAGCTTTATATTAATTATTTTTTAGTTATTTTCAAGTATTTCATTGCTTTATAAATAATTAATTCTTTACTTTTTATAAGTTTTTTTTTATAATATATTTATTAATTTATAAATCATATAATTATGAAAAAAATAATATTAGTACTAGTTTTTTTCTCATTTTTAAAACTAGATGCTTTCGCAACGGATGCATGTGATAGGCTAGTTCCTCAACAGGCTAATTTCGTGTGAAAAGTGATTTTAAATTCAAATTTGAGAGATTATCCTTGTATTAGTAAATCAAATGTTTTATGAGTATCTAAGTTATGAGATAATTATGAAATTATTTCAAAAGTAGATGGTTGGTATCAGGTAAAATTAAATAATTGAGAAATATATCGGATTTGGGAAAAGGCAATTACTAAAACAGATGAAGTTTTTATTGAAAAATCTAATTATGAACTAAGCTCAAAAGATAAAAGATTAGTAAGCAGTTTTGTTTATAAGGTAAACAAAATAGTACAAAGTAAATGAATAAGCTATAAGCATCTTATAATAGAAAGGATTTGAGAAATATTGGGGAAAGGAAATTATTCTCTTAGATTGACTAATATACTACAAGAAATACAAAATAGAGTTTCTAATATAGAACTAGACCTAGAAATAGAAGATGAAGAGGATATTTCGCAAGTAGAGAATCAAAATTTAGAAAATATAGATATTAATAAAGTAAGAAAAGCTTGGTTATCTTGGTATAATTGAGCAAGAAGAGACCTATGAAAGGAAAATTATACTTATGATTCTAGACTCGATGCAACTGCATTAGAATGGTCACAAATAAGTAATTCTAGATGAGATATAACACATAAAAGAAATACTTGAGATTCGTATTATGATTATAATATTATTACTTCTTGGTTCAAAGATAGGTGAGTAGTTTGTGAAAATATTTATAGAGTAACCCATAGTGAGAATATAGGATGGTGAACTTATTCTTGTAATGATTGAGAGTGTACAGATGAATTAATAGATGCTATTAAATCAACTTTTAACTTTTATATGTGAGAAAAAAATACATCATATACAGCTCATTATGATAGTATTATAAATTCATATTTTACAAAAATATGATTGTGAATAGATATAGAAGAAAATTCTAAATGATATTTTCAATATTATTTAACTGTTCATTATTGTACCGAATTACTTTAAAATTATTGACATATAGATAACTTGTATTAATATTATTTAAATAATTACTAAATAATATTGTATGCCCTTAGATGAATGATGAGCTTTTGAGAGAAATATGGAAAAAATTAAGAATAATTTGATGGTAGATTTTCCTGATATGGAAGATAAAGTATTAAAACAGCATTTAGTTTTTGTTGAGTTACTTGAGGGGTATGAGAAGGATACAATATATGGAATAGAGGATTTTTTAGATAATAAGTGATATGTTTTAGAATGAATAAAATTAAATAATACAGATGAATATAATTTAAACAAAGAACAAATAAAAAAAGTAAAGAGTTGAGAATTCTATTTATGAATAAAAATATTTTTAAAAGATGATTCTACTGATACATATATAATCTTAGCTACTAAAAAAGATAAATTTTGATTTGGTAAAATATGAGATTTTTTCAAGGATAGTATTACATCGGCATTAAATAAAACACATACTCAATGAAATTAGTATGTGTTTTTTTGATAAAACAATAATATATATTATAATATATGTATGAAAAATAAAAAAACTACTACATTTTTGCCTGAAGAATTAAAAAGTCTTTCTGAAAAAGAATTACTTAGTTTTTATGATAATCCAAGAAATATACCAGTAAATGATTGTAGAAATGAAGAATGGGAAAATAGTGAAGCAGATTTTCCAGAACATTGTTTAGTTTTTTTAACACATGGTTCTTTTGCTGTTAATGAACAAATAAGGAGAATTACAGATTTAACAAAAACACAATTTTTAAGATTAATAAGAAATTATTCAGATTTTTGAACTCGTAAAATGACTAAAAAATCGGGTATTCCAGACGATAATGTTTTATGTTTTCCATGATCGAGAGCAATATGAGACCCAAATAGAGAGTATAAAAATGAAGAGGAAGATTTAGAATTAGATCAATGAAAAAAATATATAAGAGATCATGATTTTAATGAACAAGTTATTATAAAAAAGCCATGACAGTTTAGGGATACATGAAAAAGTAAAACTGAATTATATCATTCAGTGATATCTAGTAAATTGGAACTAGCTGAGCTTCTTAGAGGCTGATCTATTTGAATAGATATACATGATACATGAGTAAATTTAATGAATGTTGATCCAGAATTGGATACAATTAAAGAAGAATGATTCCCGGATATGATTATTTGAACTAAAGATTGAGAATCATGTAACCCTGAAATTCTTGATTTTTTTGTAGAAAGATTAAACCATTATCTTTGATTAAAAATATATACAAATAAGCTTTATAAATGATGATATGTTACTACTAGACATTGAAAAGAGTATAGGGAAGAGTTAAATGATTGAGATTGACTTAAAAAATCAAAGAGAAATCTCATACAGGTAGAATTAGGACGTTATTTATATATGAAAGAATCTACTCAAGAAGTTGATTGGGAAAGAATGGAAATAATATGAGAATGAATCAAGAGAGCAATTACAGATTTGTGACTAGAGTTTTGAAAAGAATATTTTGAAAAATTAAATAGATAAAAAAGCTCTGCTATAAGCAGTGCTTTTTTATTTTGTAGAGTGTCCTTTCACACTCCATATGTGCTTTTATATTTGAGTATTGCCCGTTGTAATATTGGGTTAGCCAATTCTTCTACTCTATCAAATAGATTGATAAGAGTTTGTAGATTCGCAGCAGAGAATACTTCTATACCATACTCTTCTTCATATCTTTGTACAGCTGACATAGAC
>CAXBVF010000036.1:0-10830 GCA_963979005.1 uncultured Candidatus Altimarinota bacterium
TTATAGTAAATGAAAGACTAAAAATAGAAACAAATTGAAATAAATTAGTAATAATAATTGATGCTGATATTGCTGAATGAAACATTAAAACTGACTGAATTAAATACTATGAGGAGTGAAATGAAAAATAAAAAAGAACACATTAAAAGACTAGCTAAGAAAGAAAGGCAAGATTTACTTTGAATAACTAATGAATAAATGAATACGAACCAAAAAATGCGTCTGTTAATAAATAGATATGGAGACATGATCTGAATTGATGATTTATACAATAAGTATAAAGTAGTTCTTAATATTAAGAATGCTAGAGAGATGTCTGATTCTAATAAGAATAAAGAGATTGAAAAGTTTAAAACTTGAATTGAGACTCTTGAATTAAGTCCTGAGTTTATAGATATATATAGAACAGCTATGTATGAGTTACTAAAAAAGAGAGATTAATTAATCTCTCTTTTTTCTTGTTGTAGTTCATCTGCTTAAGCTTTTCACAGGAGGAGCTTTTTTCTTATCTTCTCTTATATATCATTTATAGATTCTATCGAATTCTGCAGTTCATCATACTCACATAACTACTCATAATCATTTTATGATCCTAGTCCAATCTTGTCTTTCAATTCAATCACTTATATCTTTCCATCATGTAAGTACATTTATACTAGAATATCTAGCTCATCAGTAAAGTATTCATGCGTATGGGACAAATCATATTAACTGTCATATAGCTTTTCATGTTGGAGAACTATAGTCTTGTTGATTATGAACAAGTCTTCATCCTTTTCTCAGTAGTTCTTCGTATAATGCAAATAGTAATCATGCGAACATATAGGCCATCATATGTCATCATACTTTACCATATTTCTTTTGGGCTTTTCTTCATCATCCATATCTAAGCATAGCAGAATGATTCAATACAAAGTTTTGAAATACAGTTGCAACTGATGAAGATTTTCTTTCATTTTTAAGTACGAACATAGCTTTTCATTCAAAATGAGTATGTCACATAGCTTTTTTAATAATAGTATCTGCATTATATACTGCGTCAGATTCATTTAAACCTTGTTTTAAGCTTCTTTTATATTCTGAGTACCATAGAACTCTTGAAAGTACAGCATCTGCTTTTTGGATACCATAGAATCAATATTTGTTCCATTTCTCCATTATTCATTTATCGAATTTATCAGTTGTATTTCAGAATAGATTTCTATATTCTCTATTTCTTACAGTTCATGATTTTTCTGAAACCATATCCCATATTTCCTTTTTCCCTACAACTGCTTTTACTATATCTTTATATGCTCCTAAATCTACATTTCCTCATATTGCTACTCATTCAAGGATAGCTGAAGTTTGAAGAGCCATAGTCGTTGGATTAAACCCTAATACAGCTGATTGGAAGTTTCTTACTCATTGTGACACTATTCTGTCAAATCACGTTTGAACTCATAAAACTCATTGTCTTGCAATTACGTCAAGATAGTCTTTCATGAATTTATATCATAAATCTCATAACTTATCTTTTCACCAGGTATTAACTATTTGATTCAATTGTTTAATAGGTTTCTGCATATTAGTATAATAACTAACATTAGATACATGAGTTTTGAATATTTTATCTGACATAAGTTCAGGAACTACTTCAAGTCCTGTAGCTTCTTTTGTAAATCATTGTTCTGTTTTAGTCTTTCTGAATAAATTACTTCAGTTATCTATGGTATTTGGATCTATTGTACTAGCAAATTTATCTTGATTACTAGCCCAATCCATTTGTATAGGGAAATATTCATCCATAAGAGTAATCATTTCATTATCTACAAGTATTTTAGTTTCTTGCATTTGTTTACCTAAGTCTTTGAAAACTGATTGCATATAATCATACATTTCCTTTTCTTCTTTTGTAAGATATGTATCACTTGCTTGTTCTGTTAAAGTATCTGAAAATGTAGTAGGATCTTCTCAGGCTTTTTTCATCCTAGCTATTAATTTAATCTTACCTTTTCAATCACTTCTTCTAGATAATCAATGGAATGTTATTTTTTTCCATCATTCTTTTGTTATTTTTAATTCTTTAGATAATTTATCGAATTCTAATGCAATAGCTTCCATATAATCCCTATGTTTATTTATAGGAGTTTCTATGAAATTATAAGCCATTCTAGATAAGTTTAATTCTTCATCTAATAACCATTCCATAGGTGTAGCATCTAGTAAAGCGTCTTTAGTTCTAATCTTAGCTTTTATACCTAATTCTGCTATTCTACTCTCTTTTTTAATAGTTTCAGAAGCTTTTAATGGTTTAGTTGATTCTATTTTAGTTAATCCTGGTTCTGCTTTTACTCTTTCTTGTTCTATTTTTTGATTAAATTCTTGATCCTTAAATTCTCTATATTGCTTACCTACTTTTTTATAATATTTAACTGTATCTAATAATGTATTTAACTCATCTATTGTTAGATTATAAATACTTTGTTTTCTAGCTTCTTCTATTTGATTATAAAATTTTTCATCCTTTAGATATTTTTCAAATATTTCTAGTTCTTTAGCTGTAAACTCTTGTCATGTCATCACATTATCTACTGCTTGAACTTCTTTACTTCTTTTTTCAGGAACTTTTTTAAGTGTATACTCTTTATTAAACCAATCAAAGAATGCTTTTTTACTCTCTACGTCTATTGTAGATTGTTTTCTAAGCTTATCTACTTCGTTTCTTACTTCTTTAGCTTTAGCTTGTTTATTTACCCATAATCTATTGATTTTATCTATAAGCTTTATAACATCAGAACCTCTAACTTTATTTTCTTTAAGCCATTTTTTAGCTTCTCTTATTATAGCTTGTTTATCTTTTCATGAAACAACTGTATCTAAACTTGATTCTAGATTATCAAAGGCTTCTTTACCTTTAAATATTTCATCTTGGATTTTAGTTAAATCTCAAAACTTCTTTGTCATTAAATCCATGAAGTGTTGTTCAAATTTAGCTATATGTTTAGATAGTTGTTTAGATATTTTTGGAAGTAATCATTCTTGTAATGATTTCATAATATCTTTTGTAAAACTATCTTTTAATATTTTATAATAACTTAATCCTACATCTTTTGGTTTAACAGCAATTTCATTTGTAGTCACAAGACTTGTTGGAGTAGTTCATTCTTTATAACCTATAATATCTTTACTCATTCTTCATTCTAACATAGTGTTTAATGTTTCGAAGTATGGTCAGTTTATATCATTAGTAAACATCATTATAGAGTCTTTCATAGGCTCAAATAATTGATTTATTTTACCTGGATCTGCATATTCAGCTAGAGCTCATTTTATTTCTGCAGGTTGATTCTTTATATATACTCCTGTAGTTCTGATATATGGAGGATCCAAATATGATATAGTTTCTTTATTATTCAAAGTCTGTCACATATCTGTGATAAATTCTTTACCATCCTGGTTATATATATTGATTTTATCTCAATATTCTTCAAATACTTTTTGATATTTAGTTAATCAATCTATCATTTTATTTCTTACATTCACTACATTTTGGAATCATGAACTTGCTGATACTACTTTTTGTCAACTATCTCATCTTTGTCTAAAATGCCTAGACATACTAACTAGCATTGCACTTTCTACATCCCCTGGTTTAATATTTATATCATCATATTTATCAAGTACAGTTGATATTTTTTTACTAATTTCAGGATATCTATTTTCAAAGACTGTTCTATCATTTAGAACAAGCTCGGTTGCTGTATCTAGCTCATTTCATTCTAAAACTTTTCAATTCTTTTTAGCTTCTTCTGATAAATGTTCTTTTAACCACTCTCTGAATGTTGTAGTAGTTTCTCATTTTATGGCAAGCTTAGTATCAGGTCTTTCTTCAAAGAATTGTTTAGCATATTGTGGGTAGAATGATAATTCAGCTAACTCTTTAAATTCTTTAGATCATACTTCTACTCCATACTCATCCATTATTTCTTTAATTTCAGGTATATGTGCTAATTCAACTCATATTTCTCATATGATTTTATCGTATGCTGAATCTACTAATCCTATAACATTTACTTTTCATTCTTTAATAGCTTTTACAACTTCATATTTTTCCTTATCAAAATGATTTATGTGTAATTGTTCAATACCTGATTCTATCATTTCTTTTGCGAAATAATAAACTGTACCAGCTCATCAAAAAGGCTCTACATATGTTTTAGCTCCTTGATTGGTAGCTTTCTTTATCATAGGAAGTAATATATTTTTGAATGTCATAGATTTATTACCCATAAGAGAAAATGGAAGCTTTACTCTAGCTCATTCAGGAGCATTAACTATATGCATTCTAGCTCATATTTCTTTTAAACTCTTACTTAATTGTCATATATTAATTTTGAATTCTTCAGCTTTTTTAAATAACTTATCATACCCTAACATATCTAGAATATTTAATCTTTGTTGATTATTAATTCTACCTGTAGGAGCTTTAGCAACTTCTTTTGTTTTTCATTTTATTGAGTCATAAAAGAATTTAGATTCTTCTTTATTGATCATATTTTTTTGAACTGCTAAATCGGTTGCTTGTTTAACTATATCAATTCAATGTTTATTCAATAATTTAGTTATATCATTTACATTTGGCTGTTTAGATATTTTAGCAATTTCAGTAGCTAATTTATTGTCTGCTCTTTCTTTTTTTATCTTTTCAGAAATCGGTGTTTTTTTCTCATTTTTTTTCGTGTCTATTTTTTGACCCTTTTCTTGGCTTAAATTAGCCTTTATTTTTTCTGAAGTTTTTCCGTAAACTTTTACGGGATTTTTAGTTGACTTTCTTGATCTAGTTTTTTCTATTTTTGGGAAATGAGTTCATACTCATAAATTTGGAAAACTTTCTTTAAAATTCTTAAATGTATTCAATAATTTTTCTGAAAATAAAGTTCATTTCATAGCTCACATTTCATTAAGCTCTTTCATTATTTCAGTTTTTCTTTGATTTTGTTCTGTATCTTTGAAATCTTTAGGATCTAATCCTAGTTCTTCCATGTCAGCTTTCGTTTGAGTATCTGCAAACTTACCTGTTTCATCTTTAGCAACTTGTATGGTTTCTAATTCTGTAAGCAATTTAAATGCTTTTGATTTTTCTTTATTAGCAAATATTTCCCCTTTTCTAATTTTTCATATATCATCTATCCTACTTTCTCTCTCCATATGATCTTTAGCAAGATTCATTAATTCATCAGGTTCTACTTGTGAAGTAATATTATTATCTGACAATATTTTATCTTTATTTATAGATGCATATTTTGCTACTGCTTCATTTATAAACACACTATAAACTTCTTTATAATCTCCTGACTTAAATCTTTCTACTGTTTTTCTAGCTTCAGCTTCTCATTTACTTTTTAGGTATTTTTCAAGAGATATTCAAGAAAATCACATATTTTCTCCTCATTGTCTTCATTCTTTATTTTGCAAGGCGTGTTGTATTTCATGTATCAATGTTTCATGCTGTTGTTCATCAGTTTCATTCTTATTTAATTCTATTTCTATTTTATGAATATTTCATGTTTCTTTATGTACAGTAGCTATAAATCTTCATCTACTTCTCATATCTCCTCTATATGCTACCTCAACATTTTTTAGTCATGGATAAATTTTATATAATTCATCATGTTTTAATATATGTCAAAGTTTAGAAGTTAAATCATTATCGAATTCGTCAACTTCAGGTGGTTTTGTATATAAAGATTTATCATCCTGGATTTCAAATAACACTTCTCAATCCTCATCTTTAAAACTTTTAGATCAATTTTTTGGATCTTTTATTGTTATTAAATTTATTTTTCATCATGAAAACTCTGCAAATTTCTCTACATAAGGCTCTGCTTTTTCTAGAAAATAATCCTTTAATCTAACATAAGATTTTTTTAATTGTTGTCAGTATTCTTGTGATATATCTCCATTAATAATTGAAGCATCAATATCTGTTATATAATTATCATCTCCTTTTTTAGCTCTTTCTATTAATTGTTTTTTCTGTTCTTTTAATACATCTTTAATCATTTCTGATCATCAAAAATAATCCGAAACAACTCAGGCTGTTCAGAATACTCATCAAGTTACTCATCATAAAGCAAACGCTTCTGCTGTAGTAGGTTTATTTAAATATTCATCTATATTTACCTCTCATTTTCAACTAGCTATACTTAATGCATTTTCAGAAGCATATCATTGATAAACTTCTTCTAATCATTCAACTACAACATTCCCTGGGATTTTAGCTGTATTTAATAAATGTTTATAAATTCATTGAGTTTTTATAGGAGCAAATGTTGATATAAATTGTCATGCATCAGTTACTGCTAACTTCATATTATCTTGGAATACATCCATTCAAGCTTCAGAAGCCTTTTCTTCAGATAATCATTGTTTTAATGCATCGTTATAAGTTGATCAAGCTTCTACATAACTTTCAAATGTTCTAGATGATAATCATGCAAAAACTCATGATGTAACAATAGTAGCTGTAGTTCATAATCACACAACTCATGCTCATATAGTTCATACTCAGGCTCATATTCAAGCAGTTTCAGCTCCTGCTATCATGAAAGGTAATGATTGTGGGAATTTTTGAGTCCAAAACCTAGGATCTCACATTTGTTCTATATCGAATTCTTGTGTTATTGGATGTTGAAAATCAACTTCCCTCATCCTTTTCTCTCCTGTTTCAGTAAAACTTTTTCAAATTTCTTCAGCTCATCCAAATCTTAAAGCTCATCATACTCATGACATAACTTGTCATACTCATAAATCTAATGCTTGTCATATTTCTCAAAGAGCTCATTCTCATCATCTCGCTTCTAATTGCATTTTTCTTTGCAAATCTACATCGAATTCTTCAGGTTTATATTCTCTTAATTGTGGTCACTCTTTTTCTTGAGTATCTATATATTGATTTCTTTTTTCAATCATTGTATTTAATAATGATTGATCCTTTTTTCATAATCATTCCATATAATTAACTCAATCCTCACTATAACTATATTCAGCCATTAATGTATTGGATCTCTTTCTATCTCTTGTAGCTTGGGCTTGTTGCATTTCTTCAGGAGTAGCTCACATTAAGTCTGTCGCTCTACTTATTAATGTTTTAGTTCACATAGGAGCTATTGTACTTAATACTGCTGAGCCTAAAGAAGCCCCAGGATTATTAATATCACTAGGACTTTGTTGTTCTTCAATTACTCTTTTTTGTCTTACTTGTATTGCCATAATTTACTGTTATAAAGAAGGTAAAAGTTCTTGTAGTTTATCATATCATGCATCATCATTAAAGAAACCTTTTTTAAGTCATTCTTTATCAAATATTCAAGCTTCTTTTAATATTTCAAGCATTTCGTCTTCAGAATAACTTTCTAAAGAGTCTTTAACTGTTTTTACTATAACATCAGCATTAGTTTCATTAGTTAAATTATTTACTAATTCTGCTTTTATATATGTATTATAAATATCATCTGAAGATTTTTTCAATAAGTCATCCACATCTCAGCTAGATATATCCCATTTTCAGATATTATCTTCTAATGTTTTATCTACAAATTCAGGTGTCATCTTAGTCACTGCATTACTTGAAGAAGTTTTTTGTAATTTATTAAAGTCTTCAGCAGTTGTTATATTATATTGTTCAGATTCTTTTAATTTATCTGCTTCTTTTTGTTCTGATTCTGTAAGCCCTGTCTTTTTATATTGTCATTCTACAACTAATCTAGTTGGATCTATCCCACTTGATATTAATTCCTGATACATAGCTTGGTCTTCTCACTTTAATTGTCACATTATTAGCTTAGTTTGTTCTGCTGATGTTAAGTCTTTCATTAACTTATTTCAATTAACTGATGGAACAATTTCAGCTCAATACCCATTATTTGAATATCTTTTCATTGCATTATCTACAGTCATATTTGGATATGTAGAAGTTTGGAATAATAATATATCTCTACCAACTATTGCATCTTCTACTGAGTTATATCTAGCAAAATTTCATCCATCTAAAGCTTCAGATCCTTTTTGTATTTCAATACCATATTGTTTAAGAGTATTGGCCCATTGTTCATTGTACTTTATATTTCATGGATTATTATTTTTAAATGAAGCATTATTTGGATATTTTTCAGCTAAATTAGTAAAATCTGTACTTCAATATTGAGTTTTACCTGGTATAAATTCTAGTCAGTATTTAGACTCTAGTCATTTTAATTCTATTCTTTGCTTTTGTAGATCTAATGCTGTTTTTTCTATTTCACTTTGGACCTTATCTCATTTTTCTATATCTCATAAAACGCTTGTATATAAGTCAAATTGAGCTTGAAGTCATTCTAATTTTTGTTCTCATCTAGATATTTCAGCATCTGCCATTTCTTTAATTGTTCATAGTCTATATTTTCTTACTGCTGATAACTCATTTATTTGCTTTGATATGTTAGATTCTTCTTTAGCTATTAATTGTTCTCTTTTTGCAGGATCTATTACATTAGCGTATCTTTGCATTAACTCAGGTCTTGATTTATTTAGATCTACTTCTAAGTTACTTATCGCACTATCTAAATCAGCAACTCATCATGTTTTTAATCTCATTTTTTCTACTATATCTCATTTACTAAATGAACCTACAGCATCAGCATATTTTTGTCATAATGCATATTTTTTGTTTAATATGTCATTTCTATCTAAATCATATGGATTTGTAAGATTATCTTTTTGTGTTTCTGTAGAATAACTAAAACTATCTGAATTGTCAGTTGTTGGAGTAGTTTCTGCAGGTGGAGTTGTTCCTGTAGGTGCAGGAGTAGTTTCTTCTACTGCTCCTGCATATGTTGAAAGATTAGTGGTATCTATTGTTCAAGTATTAAGTTCTTGAGCAGGAGTAGGAACATCTAACGAACCTTTTCAGCTTAATAATTCTTCTTTAGTTGCCATAATTTTTAATTAAAAAAGTAAGTTTTGTTTATTTTTCAAATCCTGGTTAGAGTATGTTTTATTCTTAGATTCAGTTGGAGTTGTTAAACTAAAATCTGTATTTTCTTGTCCTTGTTGAAATTGTCTTGTATATTCTGATTGTCTGTTTTCTATTTCTTTTAATGTATCAAAGTATGTTTGTGCATCTTGATTTTCATTAATATCTGTTAATCATCTATTGAATGTAGTTTTGATATTATCTTTTCTATCTTCAAGTCATTCTCTTTTTCTTCTTCAATATTCTTCTCTATTGTATTCATCTTTTCCTAATTGGTCAACTGTTTCTCAAGCTTCTTGTGTTTGAATTCAACTTCATATAATATTTCTTTTTCAGTAAGCATTTTGAGCTTTACTCATAGACTTAGCAAAAGTAGTATTGATTTTAGCTAAATCTATAGCTGTATCTGTTCTAGAATAATCAATTAATCTATTTAATATATTTTTATCAACATTATAATCTGAAGTTGTTCTTTCTCTTTGTCTATTAAAATATGGTTCATAATATGATTTTTGAACTTCTTCTATATTTTTTCTTTCTTCATCAGATATATTTTTTTGTTCATATTGTGGAAATATTGTAGATTCAGGTCCATTTTTATCAACTAAATTTTGAGTATTAGACGCACTATTTTCACTTGCATTTGTTAGTTTTACTAATCATCCTGCAGTTTCATCATATTTATATCCTTTTTCAGCAATTTGAGAGTTTACCCAATCTTGTCCTTTTAATTTTACAGCATTTTTAAGTCCTACTAAATTATTAGGATTTGTTAAATCAATATCAGCTGAATTTGATGATCAAGAATTTGTAGATTCTTCTTTTTGTCCAATATCTATATCTTCTATTTTTTCATCTTTTAAAGATTTTAAAACTTCATCATATAATCATTGTTCTTTCAATGCAGAAACAACTTTATCTTTTCAATGTTTTTTATAAGCATCCCTTAATCATTGATAATTATTATTGGTTAATGCTGTTATATCTATTTTAGCCATAGTTATTTTATATTAAATATTAGAAAAACAAGTAGCGTACAAGCCTGCTGTTAGATTATCAACAACATCCCAGGTTACAATAAATCAATCACTGGTAAATTCTTTTAAATGTCAGCTAATTACAAGTCATCCACTTTCTAAATGAATAAGTAATGCATTGCTTCAGGTAAGAGTAGTTGTAACATTAGTCTTATTTCAATCATCATCATAATATCATAATCAAACTGTATTAGTTCAAAATATCATAACTTTTTTAGGCTCAAATCAAAATCAAGAAAATGTAGTATCTCATCAAACTGTGATACTTCTCCAATCTATAAGAGAATATTTCGTATCTGCTATTCATCATCATGATGATCATCCTATTGGTTTAAAGACTTGTCAATCCCATACCTCCATTACTTCATCCACCTTATTATACCAAGTCTGTCATTCGTATCTTCAGTATACTGGTTCTTCAGCTTGTTCAAATTTTTCAAGTCTTTTACTTAGAGCTTGTATTTGGAGTGATAAATCTTGGTTTGTAATTCACATATTCTAATAATTATAAATAGGAGTAAAATATATTTCTGATCATAAGAATTCATAAAATCAAGCTCATGCTCCTGATTGAGTAATTTCTAGCTTAAGTTGTATATCTCTTCAAATATTAGACAAAAATGCTTCAAATTCAAATTCTGTTGTTGTTTTTACTAATGAATAGGCTCATCATTCTATACTTACGTATAACTTAAATATAGTTTCTTTAGCACATGGCACAAATGACATTTTAACTCTTTGATGGATTTTCTTAACTTTTTCATCTCCTAAATTTAATCTTCAGGTTTCAATAGTTAC
>CAXBVF010000037.1:0-10710 GCA_963979005.1 uncultured Candidatus Altimarinota bacterium
GGGTTGAGTTGTGTATCGCGAATGGTATCTCCGATAGGAATCGAACCTACGCAAACCAAGGTTCGCAGCCTTGTGCTCTTCCACTGAGCTACGGAGACTTATTAAGTATGAATATTGTACTAATATATAATATATTACAACATTTTTTAAAATTATGTTATAATATATTTGCTATGTATATAATTTGAACGGAGGTATATTATGACACATTTCGATGATGTTATCGAAACTTCAAATCGTACTAGAAAAAGAGTAAGAGTTCCAGGTTTACAAGGTGCTTCTGACAGAATCATTTATGTGAATGGGAATTGCTCAGAATATAAATTGGGCAGTAGGAACAACTTTATCTATAATCGTAAGAGCGGAGCTGAAGTTTCGAGACTCTCATTGAAGGAATTTGCTAAAAATTTCCTTTGATGCATTTGGAAGAACTGGTATTATTACCAGTTCTTTTGCTTTTTAAATTAATATTAGAAGTATTAATTATTTGACATAATTATAATTAATTGTATAATATCTATGTTCCAATGTTGGAACTAATTCAATCCAAATAGGTGGTGTTTTATGAATAAAGGTATTTTACTTGCTATCCTTGCAGCTTTATCTTCTCAAATTGTTAGTGCAGATGAGGTATTTCCTTGTGTTACTGAAGATACAATGTTGAGACAAATTGCTTTATTGCAGGAGATACGTGATCAGAATGCGCTTATGCTTAATTTGAAGCAAGCGTCTAATGGTATAGCTAAAATGTATAAAAATTCTGTACATTCTAGCGAGCTAGATCCACTAGATGAACTAGATAAAAAGGTGATGCAAGATACTCCTGTACCTAGTTATAGACCTGATTTTGAGGGATTAGCTGATAGAATTAATGGTTTTAAAGGATTGACCAAGGATTAATAGGTTGTAAATGGAAAGAGGAAAATGACTGCTCAACTAATTATAAGTTGGGCTTTTTTTTATGTAATTTTTTATAAAAATTGTTTGTATTTATTTACCAGTTCTTTTGCTTTTTATATATTCTAAATATAATAACTAAAACTAATAATAGAATAATAAATATATGCAACAAAAACATTCAATAAAAGAAAATATAATCAAATATGATAGATCAACTTTGGATAAATCAATAGACGAAATAATCAATGCTAGATTCGAGAATTGAGAATTTCAAATTGAATCTTCTATAGATGATTTACATGATCCATATTTATTAAAAGATATGGATAAAGCTGTAGAAAGAATTAAAAAAGCTAAAGAAAATGATGAAAGAGTTTTTATATTTGGTGATTATGATGTGGATGGGGTTACTTCTACATCTATTTTGATGCATTTTTTCAAAACAATATGATTAGAAATCAGTTATAGATTACCTCATAGAGTAAAAGATGGTTATTGATTAAAGAAATATTTTGTAGATGAAGCAAAAGAGCTTTGAGTGGCTTTAATTATTACTGTTGATTGTGGTACTCGTGATATAGATGTTATAAAACATGCTAAGAGTGTATGAGTAGATATAATAGTAACTGATCATCATGCAGTTCCTGAAATAATTCCTGAAGAGGCAATAGCAATTATTAATCCTAAAAGACCAGATTGTGATTATCATTATAAAAATTTAGCCTGAGCTTGAGTAGCCTTTAAGCTAATGTCAGCATTGGCTTATGAGTATTTTTCAGATAAAGAAGCAGAGAAATATATAACAGAGTCGATTGATATTGCAGCTATTTGAACGGTGGCTGATTGTATGAGACTGACTTGAGAAAATAGAATTATTGTACAGGAAGGATTAAAACAAATTAAAAAATCTAGAAGTAAATGAATTAAGAAACTTATAGAGGATAAAATGAATGAAGACCTAGATGCAGATTTATTTGGTTTTACTATTTGACCAAGACTTAATGCAGCAGGTAGAATGGATAGTCCATACAAAGCTGTTAATTTGATATTAAATAATTGAGATACACTAAATAAAACAATAGCAGAAATAGAACAACTAAATGAACAAAGAAAATATCTAACAAAAGAGTTTGTTAATGATGCTATGAATAAAATAAACAAGGATGATAATCTTATTTTTTATATTTCACCAGCAATAGAGCATGGTATTATTTGAATTGTAGCTTGAAGAATCACAGAACAGTTTTACAAGCCTTGTATTTGTATGAAGGATGAATGAGATAAACTTGTAGCTAGTTGTAGAAGTCCTGCATTTTACTCTATTATCAAATTACTTGATAAATTTAAGGATTATTTTATTTGATATTGATGACATAAACAAGCAGCAGGATTTAGTATTTCAAAAGAAAAGTTTTCAGAATTTAGATCAAAAATAGTTGCAGAAATAAATAAAGAGGATTTTTCTAAATATAAAAAAGAAATAGTAGTTGATAAATTGATAAAATTAGAAGAATTATGATTTAGTTTTTTATCTCATGTTAATAAATATAAACCATTTTGAATAGGGAATACCAAACCTGTTTTTATGGTAGAAAATTTAGATTATGAAAAATTAGAATTTTTATGAAAAGGAAGAGATCATCTTAGGTTTACTACTAAGCATTGATTTAAAATATTTGCTTTTTATATGTGAGATTTTTATGAAAAGATAAAAATATGAGTTAGAAACTGAAAAAGAATAAGTTTGATATTTGATGTTTCAGAAGATTCATGGATGTGAAAGAAAAATTTGATGTTAAAAGTTGTAGATTTAATTTTAGAATAAAAAATTGCCCCTCACGGGGCTTTTGTAGAAGACTTTAATGGCTTTTGTATCCTAATAATAGGGTTACGTAGTATTAAAGCTCCTAGAAAAATTGTTATAGCTAAACAAGGAAAGAACGATACTGTATCAATCACTAAAAATCCTGCAAACATAACAATGAAAAATAATATTATTTCTATTATAAGGATCATTAACATGATATACTCCTTTAAGAAAAACTATTTATTAGTAATTATATAATATATAATAATTTTAATATGTAAATATATTTTTTGACTTAAGCTTATTTTTCTTTATAAATAAGCTATTAAAATGTTCTTTAAAATAATAATAAATAAAAAAGTGGAATAGTTTTTGGGGCAAGATTTTTATCTTGTTTTTAATAAATTAAACACTATTTTTATTAATAGAGAAAAATAGAGGAATTATAAATGAGTGATGATATCGATTTTACAGGAACACGTGGTTCTACTTTGGGTTTTAAGCCTAGAAGTTTTTCTAAAGTATTTTTAGACCCAGCGGCGCCTTTTGGTGGAATATATTCTCCAGAAGTATTACCTTGTCTCGATCCAGATTTTTTGGAAAATTGTCTTGATAAGTCTTATAAATTTGTAGCAAATGGAGTATTAAAATCTTTTGGTATTGATCTTTCTTTAGCTACGATTAGAGATGCTTTATCTACATATGATTCTTTTGATAATCCAAAAAATCCAGTACCAGTAGTTGAAGTAGGAAATGTACATGTTGCTGAATTATTTCATGGCCCTACACGGGCTTTTAAAGACTTGGCTCTTGCTCCATTTACGAAAACTACAAGTTTACTGGCTCAAGAGCTTCAAAAGATTTATCTTATAATGGTCGCTACTAGTGGTGATACTGGACCAGCTCTACTTAATGGATTAGCAGGAAAAGCGAATACATTTGGAGTTTGTTTGTATCCTGATGGAAAAACAAGTGTTGTACAGAAGTTGCAAATGATAACTGCGGAAGCTCCTAATTTAAGAGTTATAGGTGTAAGAGGCAATTTCGATGATGCACAGAATGAGTTAAAACGACTTCTGGCTTCTAGTGAGTTTAGAGCTGAATTAGCCGATAGAGGTATTGAATTATCTGCAGCTAATTCGGTTAATTTCGGAAGAATTATTTTTCAAATTGTATATCATATATGGACTTATTTGGAACTTGTTAGAAAGGGAACTGTTATGTTAGGTGTGCATATTAATCTATTTGTACCTAGTGGCAATTTTGGGAATGGCTTGGCAGCATACTTTGCAAAGAAAATGGGATTACCTATAAATAAGATAATTCTATCTTCTAATGCAAATAATGTACTTACAGAGTTTATACAACGTGGAGTTTATGACCTGAGAACTAGAAGGATGATAGAAACTAGTTCACCAGCGATGGATATTCTTCTTTCTTCTAACATCGAGAGACTTTTGTTTGATCTATATGGATCGGCTAGGACTAAGGATCTTATGCATGAACTGAAGCATAGAAAGATGTTTGTGCTTAGTGATAATGAACTGAAACTAATTCATGAGCATTTTGATGCTGGTTATGCTACAGATAAGCAGGTTGATAACATGATATTGGATGTATTTCAAAAGCTTAACTATGTGATAGATCCACATACAGCTACCGCATTTTGTGTCAGATCACAATTTCTGGATTATGCTTATCCAGTCATATATGCAACGGCTGAGTGGACTAAGTTTTCATCGGTTATGGCTAGAGTTCATGACTGTTCAGATGATTTAGATGTGATTGCTGAGAAAATGGGCGTTACTGTTCCTAAGGCAATTAAAAAATTGTTTAGATTACCTATTAGGCATAAGGTGGTAGCCGAAGTAAGTGAGGTAGCAGATATTATTTTGGATTTTATTGATTCATCTCTTTCTCATTAATATTAACAGCAGCTGGGATAAACCCAGCTGCACAACTATTATACTTTTTTGTTTATTATTATACGAAATTAAAAAAAACGGCGAAAGCCGTTTTTTTAATTTCGAAATGAATTTACTTGTAAGCAATAGACCATGCGGAAATATTACTACTTATTTGTCTTCTTGTTAAAGTTATTTTTTTCCCTAAATATATTCTATTTTCTCTTTTCTTGTTTTTTAAGGAAACTTTTACCTTAAGTATCTGCTTTAATGTATTTTTATCTGTATTTTTATATAATGGTTCTAATACTATAGCTTCCACTATATGCGTATATCCAGAAGAGAATCCTGTATGTAAAAGTAACTTTTCTTCTTCATTCTCCACTATAGTGAATTTGTCTAAATATTTTAATTCAGATGGGCTGGTACTTATTATTACATCATTTTTAT
Organism: uncultured Candidatus Altimarinota bacterium; assembly: GCA_963979005.1. Classification (GTDB taxonomy): domain Bacteria; phylum Patescibacteriota; class Gracilibacteria; order BD1-5; family UBA6164; genus UBA6164. The sequence continues at coordinate 5,062 of CAXBVF010000037.1, forward strand.
TCATTTCTAATCCTTTTTTAGTTTTTTGTTTTTGTTTATGAGAAGTTTGCTGATTTATTATATATAAAAAATATGTATTGTAAAATCTATCTTTTATTGTATTATATATTTATATATATTTTTACACTTTTTATGGAAATATCACAAAAAATAATTGATTATTCAATCTGGTATTACTTAAAGTATTATCCATCTCCTAAAAAACTTGAATTAAAGCTTAGAATGAAGTTTTGACCAGAGTCAGAAAATTGAAAAAAATATTGATGAATATCGAGTGAAGAAATTAATTATATTATAAATGAAAAATTAAAAAATATAATATTAGAAGAAGATGTAATAGAATCAAAGATAAGGAATTATAAAAATAAATGAAAAAGTAAATTATATATTAAACAAAAATTATTTGAAAGACAGGAAAAAAAAGATTTAATAGATATGTATTTAGAAGAAGCTTTTGTTGATTGAGAAATTGAACAAATCAAAAAAGAGTTTGAAAAAATCAAAACTTGATATAATAGAAACAAGTTAATAGAAAAACTTATGAGAAAAGGGTTTTATTACTCAGATATTTTGATGGTAATAGATTCTGAAACTCTATAATACTAAAGATTTAATAACTAATATTATAATTACATGTCTCAAAAAATTACTTGTCCAAATTGTAAAACGGAAATTGATTTAGATAAACTAGGAGAAGAAAGATATAAACATATGCTTGAAGATCAAGAAAAAAAGCTAGAAGAGATGAGAGAAAAAGATAAAGAAGAAATGAGAAAAAAAGCTCTTGTTTGGGCAGAAGAAAAAGCTAGAGAACAAGCAAAAAAAGATGCTGTAGAAATGGATGATTTAAAAGCTAGATTAAAAGAACAAGAAAAATCTTGAGAAGAGATGAAAAAAAATGAACTTGAAATGAGAAAAAAAGCAAGAGAATTAGAGGAAAAGGAAAAAAATTGGGAATTAGATATGGCTAGAAAAATGGACACAGAAAAGAAAAAGATGGAGGAACAAATGTCAAAAAATCAAGAACAAGCAATAGATACTAGAATGAAGGAAATACAAGAAGAAAATAGGAAAAAAGAGCTAGAAATGATGAAACAACAAGAGCAAATGAAAAAAACTATTGATGATTTGAAGAGAAAAGCTGAACAGTGAAGTCAGCAAATTCAATGAGATATACAGGAGGATGATTTAAAAAATGCTATTATTCAAGCTTTTCCAATAGATAGTGTTGAGGATGTACCAACAGGGATAAAATGAGCTGATTTGATTCAAACTGTTAATAATAGTTTAGGTCAAAATGCATGAGTAATTGTTTGGGAATCAAAAAATACAAAATCATTTGAAAGTAAATGGTTGATGAAATTAAAAGAAGATAAATTAAAGGTAAATTGAAATATTGCTATTTTAGTAACAACGGTTTTACCAAAGGATGTAAAAAACTTTGCTATGATAGATGATGTTATGGTATGTTTACCAGAGTTTATTATTCCAGTAGCTAATATGCTTAGAGACAAGCTTATATCTATTTCTAGAGTGGAAACATCTATGCAATGAAAAGATATTAAAATGGAAATGTTATATAAATATTTATCTAGTGAAGAATTTTCAAGTAAGATAAATATGATGGTGGATGTTTTTTGAAACTTGAAATCAGAAATTGATGCAGAGAGGAGATCTATGGAAAGAAATTGGAAGAGAAGAGAAAAGGATTTAGAAAGAGCTACATTTGCAGTTACATGAATGTATTGAGAATTAGAAAGTCTTATGTGACAAGCTTTACCTTGAGCCGAAAAATTAGAACTAGGTGCTGGTCATGATTTAGAAGATTAAAAAAATATAATGACAAATAATTTATCACTTGATTTTTGAGATACAAGAACTTTATTAAAAGAAAAAATAGTTATTTTGGATGCTATAAAAGATAGGTGATCGATTTTTACTCCAGCTTGATGAATAGTAAAAACAAAAGATGAACTTAATGAATTTATGAGAAAGTTGATTCAAGAAAAACCATTTAAAAAAGCAAGTCATAACAGCTTTGCTTATAGAATAAAACTTGATAATTGATCTATACTAGAATCAAAATCTGATGATGGAGAAGCTGGTGCTGGCAATTGTATACTGAGAGAATTACAAAGAGAAAATTATGTGAATTCAGTTGCTGTAGTTAGTAGGCATTTTGGTTGAGTCCATTTACATGCAGATAGATTTAAGCATATTATAAATGCTACAAAAATGTTATTAAAATAGAAAGTATAAATCTTTGTTTTTTAATAAAAAAGTCCCAGTAAAGGAGGGATTAAAATATAAATAAAAAATTAATGAAAATAACAAAATCATTTAGGAAATCGATATTAATAAAAATAAATACTTCAGGAGAACTGATAGTAAAGGCTCCATATTTTACATCAAAAAAAAGTATTGAGGGCTTTGTGTTAAAGAATAAGGAGTGGATAAATGAAAAAAAAGAAATAATTCTAGAAAGAACAAAAACATTTACTGAATGAGAGAATTTTTTATTTTTATGAGAAGAATATAGATTAAAATTTATTTGAGAATCTAAGAAAAATCAATTTGATTGAAAAAACTTTATTATATGAAAGAAATATAAACATCATGCAGCAGAGGCTTTTTCTAATTTTTATAGGCATGAAGCTAGAAAATATATAGAAAAAAGAATAGAATTTATAGCAGACAAATTTAATTTAAAATTTAAAAAGTTAAAGATAACTAGTGCAAGGACTAGATGGGGAAGTTGTACAAGTGCAAAGAATATTAATTTTTCATATAGATTAATTATGGCTCCAACTGAGACTATTGATTATGTTATAGTTCATGAATTAGCTCATTTAAAGGAGATGAATCATTCAAAGAAATTTTGGACATTAGTTCAAAAAATGATGGATGATTTAGAATTATGAGATTACAAAAAACATAAAAAATGGCTTAATAAAAACTGAGATAAGCTAATTTTTTAAAAATTATTTTTTAACATTTAGTTTACAAGTTTGTTATTTTTTAACATTTTTAATAATTTTTTTATACAATTATGATAAAAATAAATAATCTATTATTAGACGAATTTAGAAATTCTTCTTCAAAAATTTTAGCAGTTACGAAATATTTGGATAATAATGATACAGGAAAAGTAATGCTTGAATTAGAAAATGCTTATCCTGATATACTAGTGTGAGTATGAGAAAATAGAATAGAATCTTTGAAAGAAAAAAATATTGATAGAGAAAAAGTTCATTTTATTTGAAATATTCAATCAAAACAAATAAAAGATATTATCAAGTATTCTTCTGTGATTCATAGTTTAGATAACATTAAGCATTTAAAGAAAATAGAGGATATTGCTTGAAAACAATGAAATTGGGTGCAGGTATTTTTACAGATAAATGTAGATTCTTCTAAGCCTTGATGAATAGATGATAAACAAATTCCTGAATTTTTAAATATTGTTTGAGAAATGGAAAATGTAAGTCTGATTTGATTTTCAGCTATATGAAAATCGGAATGTAGTAAATCAGAAAAAGAAGAAGAATTTGATTTATTAATTAGCTTAAGAAATAAATATTTACAAAATTGATTTGTATCCGCAGGAACTTCTAGAGATTATCAAATTGCAATTGAAAAATGAGTAGATATTGTTAGAGTCGGAACTAAATTATATGAATAATTAATAATAAAAATAATGAAACAACAAGTAGTATTTATAAATTGAGGTGACTCAAAAGAAAATTATAAAGATTTTAATGATTATTTAGAAAAATTTGAGTATAAACCTTTTGAAGAAAAAAAAATAAAATGGAGGCATTCTTTTAAAGAAACTTTGTGAAATAATTTTGAGGTTTTTACTCCTGAAATGCCAAATAGTGATTTTGCAGACTACGAAGAACGGAAAATAATGTTTAAAAAAGTAATTCCTTTTTTAAGTGATAATGTAATGCTAGTATGACATTCTATGTGAGCAACTTTTTTATCTAAGTATCTAAATGAAAATAATTTTCAGTTTAAAATAAAACATATTTTTCTAATAGCATGAGCTTTTAAAAATAGTGAAATGGAGATATTAGGAAATTTTAGTTTTGATAAGAAACTCACAAATCTTAAAAAATATGAAAATATAATTACTCTCTATCATTCAAAAGATGATCCTGTAGTTCCATATTCTGACTTTGAAGATTTCTGAAATATTTTAACAGGTTCAGAACAAAAAATATTTGAAGATAGAGGGCATTTTATAGATGAAACTTTCCCAGAAATATTTGAAGATATAAAAAACATATAATATTATATGTTTTTTATTTTGTCTTGAATAGCTAGAAAAAAATCTTATAGTAGATTTGTAAATAAATAGAGAAATATTATTTTTTAATCTAATTTTTATGTTGAGTACAATTATCAAATTTTTATCAAAATTTTTAACTTTTTTAAAAAATAGAGAAAAGAAAAGTATAAAGGCTAGAAAAGCTTTACTTGAAAATAACTGAACTAATAAAAGAAAGTTTTTTAGTGTAAGTATGATTATGACTATGTTAATATGAGCTCTTATAGCATTTTTAATAACAGTATTTTCTGTTGAAGTATTTGATGATAATCAGTTATTATCTGGATGAATAGCTATAATTGCTAACTTATTCTTATTTTATACTTTGTTTAGAAATTTAAATTGAAAATATTTATTTTTAGTACATCTTCCTTTATATATCTGAATCTTTTCTTTTATTTGAATTTATGATTCTCATTTTTATAGAGAATTTTGAATATTTAGTTTAGTTTTAAATATATTACTAGTTGCCTATCCTTTAATTTATATAATTCAATATTATTTTAAATTATTAAAAATTAAATGTGTTGATAGATTAAAAGATTTTTCTTATCTTTATAATCTAGGTTTTTTCTTTTTTGTTAGTTTAAATGTAATATTAATATCTATATGATTTAATATAGAATTTATTCAGCCTTGGTCGATGGCAGTAATAGAAATATTAGATAATAATTATTTACACTGATTATTAGAAACTCTACTTTATATTATTGTCGTGTTTGTTTTACTTTTGTATTGGGTGTATACTCTTCATTTATATTATGATAATTTATGAACAAAAAGAGTAAATTTACATAAATGAATTTTAATTTTCTTATTAGTATATTGTTTAGGTTTTACTTCAAATGTAGTTAACGAATTTTATGATTATCAAATATCAAGAGCTACTGAAATAATTAATAAAGGTTGAGATAATTATGATACATATAAAGATGCTAGAGTATTATTTCTAGATAAGGCCTTCTTTAGTAGAATAAAAAATGGAAAGAGAATAGATGAAAATTTATTTAATAAAGTATATGATTCAACTATTGCTTCGTATTACTGAGAAAAAGTTTCTGAATATTTGCTTGATAGAAGTAGTTTTGCTACTAATGAATCAAAAATATGAGATTCAGCAGATGTTATTTTGAAGTTAGCTGAGATAGAAAACAATATTTTTAGTTCAGAATGAAAATATGAAACTTCATTACTTGAGACTACTTATAAGTTTCATTTTACTAATGAAACAAATATAAGTCAGGAAGTAATTTTGAATTTTGAAACTCCTAGTAAAACATCAGTTATCTCAGGTTTAAGATTATGAATGGATTTAG
>CAXBVF010000038.1:0-10510 GCA_963979005.1 uncultured Candidatus Altimarinota bacterium
TTTGTTTTTATATCAACCATAGACTTGAAAGCATCTTCAATACTATCTATATACTCTTGAAGAATATTTATTTCATTTACTATTTGTTCTAGTTTATCTTCTAAATCTTCAAAGTACTCTTCTATTTCTCAGCCATATGTTTTATTTATCATTTCTTCTAACTGTTTAAGAACAGTAACTTGTGGTTTGAACATATGCTTCAAAAGAATTATATTTCTTTTTTTGTACATTATTTCTTTTACAAGAGTACTATTATTATCATTTTCAAAAACATCTTTTTCTAGCAACTTAATATCAGTTGTCATTTTTGCTATAACCTTAAACATTTTTTCAAGCATAGCTTGAGTGATTTCATAGAGAATATAACCTGTTGTAACTTTTATGTCTTTTTTTCTAGTATTTATTTTTAGATCATCATAATGATTAAAAATTTTATTGATATGACTACCCGTACTATCTCTCATAGTAATCAAAAAATCTTTTCATAAAAATATATTAAATTCATTTAGTTCATATAATTTTCTTCTAGTATTATATTTTGGAAAATGAAATATTAAAAAAGAATAATCATCATAATCATCTATTCTTGCTTTTTGATTTCACTCTAAACAGGCTTCTAAATCAAGCTCATGAATATTATACTTTTCAAGTGTTTTTTCTATTTCATCAGATTTTAATCAAACTGCATCAACCCATTTGATTCAACCTATTTTTAATTCTCTAATCATAAATAATATATTAGAATATAAGCTTTTGTACTATTTTAATTTTGTTTAAGGATTTGTAAAGAAAAAATAAGGATTTAAAAACCCCGAACGTTTATAGTTCGAGGTTGTATGCATATATATAATATTATCTTTTGATAAATTAATCAGTGATATATTATTTTTTGCATTTATCTATTATCCTTTATCCTCCAAATCCTTGATAATAGAATTTTATTAGCTTTAAAAGCTAGATCCACATTTGTTCATCAGATGATAATACTTCATGACTTGATGCCAACAATTCATCATCTTCAATTTCATCCCCAAACAATCCATCAATTTGATGCATTCCATTTTGTGATAAAATATCTACCTGTTGCTCCGTACTCAGTATTGCGCTTAACATTTTTATTATTCTCCTATAAGAATTATTATTATTTATTTAAGTGTAAGCTACTTAAATAATATTTCCACAAAACATGATTGTTTTGCTTAATTCAGACTATATGGAATATATTCAAAATGTCAAGATGATTTTTAAGAAATAAAAAAACCTGAGCTATTGCCCAGGTATAATATGCAGTGATAACACAATCAAATGATTACATAAATTTACTCTATTAAAATAAACTTATGTAACCACTGACATATTATTTTACTACTACTTGTTATTCATCATATCCCGATTGATGATAAGCTTCTATATCAAATTTAAAATCTGACTCTTCATAATCACTATCAATTATATAATTTCCTTCTAATGAAAGGAATTCTTTTTCTTCTTCTTTACTTAATGGGTTTATATTCCACATTTTAATGTACCTCTTTTGTTTTTATTTTTTAATAGTCTATGCTATCTATATATACGTAACCTGACTGTCACATATATACTTTAACTATATATATTTTAATATCATAGTCAAGTTATTAATATAATAACAAATAAAAAAAACTCCATTAATGGAGTTTTTTTAGTCTTCTTCTTTTACTACTTCTATATTAAGTTCTTCTAATTGTTCATCATCTATAAGTGCTGGAGCATTCATCATAAGGTCTTGGGCTTTTCATGATTTTGGGAAAGCATATACTTCCCTAATATTATGTTCATCTTTTAGTATCATCATAAATCTGTCCATTCATATTGCAAATCATCAGTGTGGTGGAACTCAATATTGAAATGCTTCATACATTGCTCAGAACTTTTCTTTTACTTCCTCTTCTGTTCTACCTACTTTTTCAAATGCCTTTACTAATGCTTCTATATCATGATTACGAATAGAACCTGATAGTATTTCAAAACCATTACAAGCAAGATCATATTGAACTGATTCTACTTCTAATAAGTTCTCTTTTTCAAATGCTTTAGATCATCATTTTGGCATAGAAAATGGATTATGTCCAAAATCTATTTTACCTGTAATTTCATTTTCCTCGAACATTGGGAAGTCAGTAATCCAACAAAATGCTAGTTCATCTTTTGGAATAATATTTATCAATTCAGCTAAATGAATTCTAAATTTACCCATGTAATCACAAACAGTTTCTTTTTTTCATGCTCAAAAGAATACTACATCTCATACTTCAAGTTCAGTAACTTTTACTATTTCATCTAAATCTGCTTCACTGAAAAATTTATTTAATGGTCATTTTAATCCATCTTCTTTCATTTGGAAATACCCTAAACCTTGCGCTCAAAACTGTCTAACATATTTTTCAAAATTTTTCATTTGAGTTTTTGAGAATAATTCATCTCATTTTGGAACCCTAATAGCCTTTATTCTATTTAGGTCTTTTTCAGAAGCTATACTAGCAAATATTTCATTAGTTGATCTAGCAAATATATCTATTACATCTACCAATTTCATGTCATATCTTAAATCTGGTTTATCTGTACCATACACTTCCATAGATTCAGCATAAGTCATTGAATAAAACTTATTATCTATAATTTTTTTATCACTTATAGCTTTTACTGTATCAAAGAAATATTCTTCAACTACTTTAAATATATCTGATTGCTCTACGAAACTCATTTCACAATCAATTTGATAAAACTCACATGCATGTCTATCCGCTCTAGGATCTTCATCTCTAAAACATGGAGCTATTTGAAAATATTTATCAACTCACCCTACCATTAATAGTTGTTTATATTGTTGAGGAGCCTGAGGTAGTGCATAAAATTTACCATGATGTAATCTAGAAGGTATTACAAAATCTCTAGCTCATTCTGGAGAACTCACAGAAAAAAGCGGAGTTTGAATATCTAAAAAATCTCTTGACGTAAACCAATTTCTAGTATGATTTAAAAATTTTGATCTAAAAACCATATTATCTAAAGCTTTAGGTCTTCTTAAATCTAAATATCTATGTTTATATCTAACTTCTTCATTAGCTAATTCTCAATGATCATCTAATTCAAAAGGAGGAGTTTTAGATTTTGATAAACATGTTACGCTTGAAACAATTATTTCTATTTCTCAAGTAATCATATTCGGATTAGCTTGACCTTCTGGTCTTGGTCTAACTTTTCATTCTATCCCGATAACATATTCGCTTCTAAACTTATCTGCTGTTTCCCATGAAGCTTTATCATCTTCTGGATCAAACACAATTTGTGTCAAACCATATCTATCTCTCATATCAATAAATATGATTCATCCATGATCTCTTCTGTTTGATACCCATCATGATAATTGTACTTTTTCTCAAATATTTTTTGCAGTTAATTCACTACACTTATGTGTTCTTAACATTTTCTAATAATAATTAATTTAAAATTTGTGCTCATTATATGAAAAAGTAGCGAAAATCAAAAGTTTTAACATCCTTTTTAGCTCCAAAAAACATATTTTTTTAGTAAAAAATGCTAAAAAAATAGAAAAATGTGATTTTATAGCCATTTTTTTTGACATTGAAAAAATAATGTAGTAGAATTTATTCATAACTTATTTAATTCTGTAAAAATACAAAATGCCTACTCTTTCTTACCAAATCTTTAATAAACATATAAAATTATCAAATAAAGTAATTGTTCAGTTTATTTCAGAAATCGAAAAGCTTTTTAAAAAGTTTAAAGAAGATAAAGATATAGATAATCTAAAAGTACTAAAAAATAAATTAGAAGTACTATTAGAAGAAAGTCCTAAAAAATTATCTAAGATAGCTAAAAAGGAATACAAAATCCTAGATGAACTAATAGAAGAAATAGAAAACTATATAGAAGAATGAGAAGAATCTAAGGAAAAAGTTGAATTATTTGATGTAGTTAAAGAAGTAGAAAAACATTACAAAACTTGTGATATGATTCCTACTGATAAGAGAAAAAAGTATAAGAAATTTTGTGCTAAAAAGAAAAAAATCAATTATGAAAAAGAATTAATACAACTACAGGTTGAATTACTTAAACTTCAAAGACATATAAAAGAAAATTGAGAAAAATTATTAATCATTTTTGAATGAAGAGATGCTGCTTGAAAATGAGGAACAATTAAAAGATTTACAGAATATTTAAATCCAAGATGAGCTAGAGTAGTAGCTCTTGAAAAACCATCAGAAGTAGAAAGAACTCAATGGTATTTCCAAAGATATATAAATCATCTACCAGCAGGTTGAGAAATATCACTATTTGATAGATCTTGGTATAACAGAGGTTGAGTTGAGCCAGTAATGGGGTTTGTATCAGAAGAAAAATATAAAAAATTCTTAAATGATACACCAAAATTTGAAAAATTACTTGTTGATTCAGGTATAAAAGTTATAAAATTTTACTTCTCTGTTTCAAAAGATGAACAAGCTAGAAGATTTGATGCAAGGAAATATAATCCATTAAAACAGTATAAATTATCACCTATTGATCAATTTTCACAACAATTATGGAAAAAATATACTCTAGCTGAATATAAAAACTTTTCAAAAACTCATACTAAACATGCTCCATGGATATTGATAAATAGTGATGATAAGAAAAAAGCAAGAATTAATGCTATAAAATATGTATTGAATCAATATAAATATCCTGATAAAATGAGTAGCGAAAAATTAGCTATAGATGATAAAATAGTTTACTCTGGTGCCGATAAAGTTAAAATTCTAAAAGATGAAATAGATACAAATGAAAATCTATTTGAATAAAAAAAGACTGATAATCAGTCTTTTTTATTAATTAATGGTTAAACACATCAATTATATTAGTATTTATAACAAGATTTTTGTCACTTGATTATAGCCTTAAATACTAGTCAAATGGAGATTAATATATTTTGTTAAAAAATAAGATATATGATAAAATAATATTATACAATAATAAAAGTATGGGAAAAGAAGAATTATGAATTAAATTAACCTGACAAGATGTTAGTACTAGTGTAAGAACTAGTCCCCTTTTTGATGTAACGAAAAATTTTTGAGATAAGATAGCAACATCCCTAACAAATTCAAAATTAATAGTTAAATACAATGAGTCTTTTGATAAAATGTCTCAAGATGAATTGGAAAATTATATTATAAATTTAATTTCTGAAAATAAATGAATAAAGGAAATTGATTTATCAGAACTTATACAAAATTGAATAATTCATTGACATATACATGGTATAATATGAAATAATTTTCCAATGATAGAAATATCTAGATTAATACCAAATCAACAATTAGTTAATGTTAGTTTTTTATGAATTAAACAATTAAATGACCTACTTTGAAAAACATTTGTAGATTTATTTATAATGAAATTGAAAGAAATTTTAATTTCAAATACTAAAATTAATTCTGAAGTAGAATGAACAACTAGAGTAGTCAGAAGTAATTATAAACATTTAACATTTTCTATCAATAAAGATTTAGATATTAATCAGAAGATTTTTTGATGAACTTCATCTATAGAAACATTAATTAATGAGGTTTTTGCAAGCATGAAGGATCTAGATATGTTATATTATTTCCCTGATAATTTTAAAGATTTTTTTGACATAAAAGATATTAAAAATGTTGTATTTCAGCTTTTCAATATATGAGTTTGATCTAGAGTTGTAGGAAAATGATGAGATAAGGAAAAGTTAAAATCTTTTTATATGTGAGAAATTTCTAGTCGTAACAATATTAATCAATCTAAATTTTGAGATAATTCTAATTATAATTTTTCAAGTATTATTGAACATTCAGCTAATGCTATAAAATTAGAAAATGAAATTGTAAATAAATTGAATTGAAAAAAATTTGATTATAATTGAACACTTTTTGATATTGTAGTAAACTGAAAAATTAGTGATATTTTGATAAAATATATAAGAAAGTGAGAAATTATTAGTCTTAATGATCATACTGATATCTTAGTTAGAAGGTATATTAATTACTTAACTATTTGATTTGATTTTATATCTCCAATATTAAGTGGGGACGAATTAGAAAATATTGAAAACATAAATAAACAAATATCAACTTGAATAATAAATACCGAACTATTTCAAAAAAATTATAAAAAAACCTTAACACAAAAATGGTTAAATAAAGATTCTGAATGAGAGGATTGATTAAGCATATTTATTGATATTGTAGAAATGTGAATAATGAATTTAAAAGACTTTAGAATACTAGCATGAAAAGTGAACTCCTGAGAAATAGATGAGAATAATTCTGAAGAATTATTAAAAGCCTGAAATTCTGTAACCCAGAAATTACAATTATTAGTTAATCAAATTTCTGACAATTACCCAGCTTCAAAGATTTCACTATGATGAGATGAAATTTGTATTTTTATTCCAGGTAAAACAAAAAATGAAACACAAAAAATTATTAACAATATATATGAATATATTGTAAAAAATGCTTTAAAATGAAGAATTATATCAAGTATAGAACCATATAAACAAGAAATTTTTGATGAGCTTGACTCATTTACAAAAGTAAGCAAGATATTTGAATGAATGATAGAAAAAAGTATACAAAAAAACAATCATAATGAACAATTAGTTTGAAAAATGTATGTCTCTAATATTGATATTAGTGAAACAAATATGAAGCTAATAACTAAATATATGAGGCCATTCATAAAGTCACTTAAAATAAATATCAAAGATGATAATTTGACAGAATTACTATATGATTGAAAAGATATATGAACTAGTTTTACTTTTGATATAGATGAAAATTGAAATAGTAAAAGTATCAATGTAAGTTTAGTAAAAACAAAAAATTTAGTAAATATAAAAATTAGTTAAAATGAAAAATAATGAAATAAAAAATAGTCTAATACAAAATTTCTTCAATATATGGGTTACAAAAGAGCTTATTAATAGAAATTATTTTGAATATTATTATAAAACATTTTTAGATAAAGAAAATCAATTTGATAATACCCTAGTTACTGAAAAACTAGATTATATTTATAATTTGATTTCAAAAAATGATGCTACAACAATTAGACCAAATAATTTAAATAAATTAAGTAACGAAAATATAGCTAATATATTAAATCAAAATATAAATAACTATAAAATATCTGATATTTTTTGATCTGATTTATTAACTTATATGGAGTGAAATACAATTAAAATGGAATATGACTATAATATTACAAAAGAAAATATAGAAATAATAAAAAATGGTTTATTAAAATATCTTGATTTTCTTTTCAATGATTGAAAAAAACTACTTAATGAATCCGAAGATCTAATCAATAAAACAATTAAAGAAATAAAAAAAGACTGATAATCAGTCTTTTTTTATTAATTAAAAGTTAAATACATCAATTATTTTACCATTTATCATTAAATTGTCTTCTTCTGATAATATAATTGGTTTATGATATTCATCATTTGATTCAGGTAAAAGGTATATAGTCTCTCCATCTCTTTTAAATTTTTTAAGAGTAGCTGCTCAGTTTACAACAAATAAAAATGCATCTTTTGGATTAGTTGAAACTTCATCTTTATTAATAAGAACATAACTACCATTTTCAATATTTTTTCAATTAACAACATAGTTGTTCATTGATGTTCATTCAACTTTTAGTATGAAATAGTTTTGTTCGCTTCAAGTAACTATTTTTTTTGAAATAGGAAGCACTCAATAACTAGTTTCATTTGCATCTACTAGCGGAGTTCCAGCATTTGCATATCATAAAATAGGGACATTCAGTGTTGTTTGAAATCAAATATTATTACCTAAACTTATAGATCTATATCATCTTCATCTAGATAAAAATCCTTTCTTTTCAAGTGCTTCAAGATACTGAACTACTCATCTTTTTGATTTTTGGTTTAACAATAAAGTCAATTCTTCAATTGTTGGAGATTTAGCATTCTCACCAATAAATGTAGTGATAACATCTAGTACATTTTGTTGTTTTTCTGTAAGCATAATTAAAAGGATTACTAATTAATATATACTGAGTATATACACTAGTAACTATATGTCAAATGTTTTTTATAAAAAAATAAATAAGTTATATATTATATAAAACTTGTGTAAGAAGTTTGTAAGAAAATCATAATAAAAAAAAAGACTAAAATAATTTAGTCTTTTTTGTTTATAGATTACTTTTTTATAAATTTTCAAATATTCACTTAATAAGATCTTCATCACTATCAATATCATTTAATGCATTATCTGCTAATGATCTAAGTGCAGCTAATAAGTCTAATAATCTTTCTTTAGACTCTTCTGTACGATTACTTTCATTTATAGTTACTGCTAATGCATCTATTCTATCTATTAATATTTCAAGTTTTTCATCTGATAAATTAGATATCATTCTTCCATACTTTCTTTCAAATGTTTCTTTGTATTCTAATCTTGTTTCTTCTCTTTTAGTTTTAATCCTTTCTCTTATATCCTCTCTTTTATCTTTTATTTTTTCTCTTGTATCTTCTCTCTTATCTTTTATTTTTTCTCTTGCTTGTTTTGTAGCTTCTTTTAATCTATCTTTATACTCATCAAATAAGTCCTTTTTTGCCTCTTTATATTCTCTACTTGATCTTGCTCTACCTGGATATTCAGCCTTTAAAATATTAAAAGCTGCAATAAATTCTTTTTGTATTTCTCTAACTGTTTTTGAATCATCGTCATCATTATCATCATCGTCATTGTCATCACCGTCATCGTCATCACCATTGTCATCATCATTGTCATCTTCTTCTCTTACAATAACAGTTCTAAATATTTGTATTCATACATTTCATGCAATATCAGTATAATCATAAGTTAAAGTATATGTTCATTCTGTATCTTCATCTACTTCTCCACTTGCAGTTACGCTTCATGTTCAATCAACATTATCACTAAATTCTGCTCACTCATCAATATAATCATCTCATATTTCTATAGTTATAGTTGATTCTCAAAGTAGTATAATTACTGGAGCCTCTGTATCATCTTCGCTACTTGTATCTTCTACAATTACAGTTCTAGATATTTGTACTCATTCATTTCAAGAAGTATCAGTATGATCATAGCTTAAAGTATATGTTCATTCTGTATCTTCATCTACTTCTCCACTTGCAGTTACGCTTCATGTTCAGTCAACATTATCACTAAATTCTGCTCACTCATCTATGTAATCATCTCATATTTCTATAGTTATAGTTGATTCTCAATTTAATGTAAGTATTGGTAGTGTTGTATCTTCTACACTAATCTCAACACTTCATGTTGCAGTTGAACCACTTCAATCTACAATTGTATAATTAAATGAAGCATCTCAAACAAATAAACTCGCTGGCATAAAAATTACTCATGTAGATGTAAAACTTGTTGAACCATTTGTATCATCACTTGTTCAAGTAACTTCTAAAGTACCTGAACCAGTATCATTTGCAAGCACATCTATTACTACTTCGGTATTTGCCTCAGTAGTTGTAGTATCATCATTAGCAACTGCTCCAGTTGCAGTATCAGCTGATACACCCGTTAAACCTGTAAAAACAAATAGCATAGATACTATTATAAAATTTTTCATAAACTTAAATTATAAATATAAAATTAACTTAAATATAGTAATATATAATTGTAAGAAGTTTGTAAGAAAACAAAAAAGACTAGAAATATTTCTAGTCTTTTTTTATCTAATTTAAATTAATTTAAATTTTCAAATAACGCATCAAGATCAAGTTGAGCAGGATTGTCTTGAGCTAGATTATCAGTAGCAATTTCTCTTATTGCAGCTAACATAGATAATAATCTTTCTCTAGCTTCATCAGTATAATCTCCATTTGTTACTTTTTCTACTAAAGCATCAATTCTATCTATTAATATTTGAATTTTTTCATCAGATAAGTTAGAAATCATTCTTCCATATTTTCTAGTATATGTTTCCTTATATCTTACTATTCCAGTATCAGATCTTTCTCTTACATTTTCTCTAACTGTTTTTGCTTTTTCTTTAAATGCGTCTCTTGCTCTTTTTTCAACTTCTTTTAACCTTTCTCTATATTCTTTAAATAATTCATTTTGTTTTTTTGCAAACTCACTTGCTCATTTTTTATCTCACATTCTAGATTTATATTCTTCTCTTAATTTATTAAATGAAGCTACATAATGATTTTGCATTCTTTCAACATATGTTCATACAAATTCATCTTCATTTTCTTCATCATCTTCGTTAGATTCATCGTCATCTTCACTTGAATCATCGTCATCGTCTTCGTTAGATTCATCGTCATCTTCACTTGAATCATCGTCATCATCTTCGTTATATTCATCATCTTCTTCACTTGAATCATCGTCATCATCTTCGTTATATTCATCATCATCTTCACTTGAATCATCGTCATCATCTTCGTTATATTCATCATCATCTTCACTTG
>CAXBVF010000039.1:0-10474 GCA_963979005.1 uncultured Candidatus Altimarinota bacterium
GATGCAGTTACTTCATATTCATCTCCTAACATAGGTAATTTTTGAAGTCTCTTCCAGAAATCGATTATTGCTAATAAACCATTTGGAAGAAACATAACCGATATATCTGAATCAGCTATTTTACTCTTAATTAACTCTTCATCAAACTTCGTTGACATGATAATCAATGGAACTTGTAGCCGAAGCAA
Organism: uncultured Candidatus Altimarinota bacterium; assembly: GCA_963979005.1. Classification (GTDB taxonomy): domain Bacteria; phylum Patescibacteriota; class Gracilibacteria; order BD1-5; family UBA6164; genus UBA6164. Next base: position 189 of record CAXBVF010000039.1, read on the forward strand.
AAAATCAATTTCTTTCTCCAACACCGCCCCTGTTACAGTAACGATAACACATGAAACTTTTTCTCTAAATAATTCAAGATCTGAAGAATCAAAATTCACTGAAGTAATAATTTCCATGTTTTGCTCATTTACAAGCAATTCAGATTCATCAATACCAAAATGTTTATTAGATACAGGAACATCTCTATCCATTAAACTTTTCAAAAGTGACAGTCCTAAATTCCCTGTACCAAAAATTGTAACCCCTTTTTTAACCTCTGTAGTATTACTTAACATGTTCTTATTCCTCGTTCTTTCTCATTTAAAGTAGAATACTTATAGCATAATCTATTATAAAGTCAAAACAAAATAAAAAGTCAGTTAATAAAAACTGACTATCTATATATTTTATATTTACCAAACTTTACATAATTATCTCATTTTGGATCTTTTTTCTTTTTAAATAAGGAAAAGAATGCCAACATGTTTATTCAGATAAATATAAAAAATCCTCCAATTAGAAATACCAATATAGCTGGAAAAACTATAATTATTATTCAAAAAATTATTAATGATACAGGCAAAAATTTCATATTATTTTATTTATTATTAAATTTGTTTTATATCAGCTCAAAGTTTTTGTAATTTATTAACAAAATCCTCATAACCTCTATATATATATTCTATATTTGTTATTTTTGTTTCTCATTTTGCTAAAAGTCATGCAATTACTACTGCTGCTCAAGCTCTTAAGTCCCATGAAGTAACAGTGGCTCATCACTGCATTTTATTTGGTCAATGAATTACAGCTTGATGTGAATTTAATATAGAAAAACTTGTTCACATTTTTTCTAATTCAACTAAAAAGCTAAGTCTTCATTCAAATAAAACTTCATGAATATTACTATCTCATTTTGCTTGTGTCAACAAAACTGCAAATGGAGATTGTAAATCAGTTGGAAATGCTGGGAAAATATTAGTCTGAATATTTACAGCTTTTAATTCTTTGGACCTATAAACTCTAAGAGTATCATCTCACATATCTTCTACCCTTACTCAGGCCTCTTTTAATTTTTCTATATAAGTATATAAGTCATCTATTCTAGCATCAACTATATCTATATATTCTTTTGAAGCTAATGCTCAAATAACCATATAAGTTCATGATTCAATATAATCTGACACTATATCAAACGTAAAATTTGATTGTAAACCATAGACTCAGGTTATAATTATTTCATGATTATATCTGATTTTTATATCTGCTCACGCCTTTCTAAGGAAGTCTATTAGATTCATAACATGCGGTTCAGTCGCAGCATTTCTAATAATTGTTTGTCCATCTCTTAATACATTCGCAACAATCAAATTTTCAGTTGAACTTACTCAAAAACCAGCATTTAATTCTTTTTCTCCTGTTTGTAATTTTCAACTCAAAATAATATCCTCTTCATCAAAAGTAGAATCATATCAAATAGCTTCTAATCAGTTCAGATGTGCATCTATCGGTCTTGCTCATATACTACATCATCCTGGGAAAGGAATCTTTATATTTCCAAAAAAATGTAACAAAGGTGATAAAAGAAAAATAGATGATCTAATTTTCTTTATTTTTTCAAAATTTAAATTTTCATTTGTTATTTTTGAAGAGTCAAAACTCAAAGAATTTCATTTCCATTCATACTTCACTCATATTCACTCTAAAATATCCAAAAATGTATTCACATCTCATATTTTAGGAACCCTATTCAATGTTACTTTTCAATTCAAAAGTAAAGCAGCTCATAGAATAGGTAGTGCCGCATTCTTTGAACCACTAACTTTTATACTTCAACTTAATTCTTTTTTTCATTTTACTACTAACACTCTATCTCAAGTTATAAATTATATATTATAACTAAATTATATAAATTTATTTTGGCATTGCAATAATAGATAATTAATTGAAATCAACTCCTCAATATACTCTAGTTCACTGCCAAACTTTGAAATTAGATAATGTTCAAGCAATTCAAAATCTTCAATCATCTCAATTTGGGTCACCAATATCCATAGCTATAGTTCATCAAAATGCAGGAATCCCTCACGGGGCATATGCCCTGTTATAATTATAGGTAGTTAAAAAAACTCAATCAATAGCTACATATACATTCCATTCATCATTTATAATATGTTCTAACTCTACTGTAAGATTAAATTGATCAGGTACTTGAGCTGCTGGCAAAAGTACATGATAAGGATATAAATCATAAGAAGAAGCAATATACTTATCAGCTAATTGTAAATCTCAATTTGCAGTTAAAACTATACCATTATGCCATATTGTAGGGTTGTAATTTGTATATGTTCATAAACCTAATATATATCCATCACCCTTTACACTCAAGTCTACATCAACTGAAACAGTCCGTATTGTATCATTTGTTAATCAATAATTGTTATTATAATATGAAAGATCCAAGTCAAATGGTCATACATTTTGATAACTTGGTCCAGCAATGTGATTTGCACTACAATTTGCTACTAATCATCAATTAATTCAATCACAAGTCCAGTCAAAAGTAAATCAGACACCATTATCTATGATTGATGAAGAAGTTCATGCTTGACATAAATTTGTAATAGTATTAGACTCAAAATTTAAACCATCATCTATTCAACAAACTCAACTTGTAATTGGACCATTTTCAATATTTCAAATATCAATATCTCAAATTAAAGAACTATTTAAAAAACTAGCTGAAAATATTTTTAAATCATTTGATGGAGATAAATCTAAAGATAGTATATTATTTATATTACTTTTATTTTCTAATGTAGTTCAACTATAAGCAGTTTGTAAGTTATTCAAAAGTTGATACCTTACTGTTGAATTTTCTCAATTATTCAAATCACTACAATTGTTTGCATCTGAATATACAACTAGTTTATTTGATATAAATCAAAATCACCCATCTGCATTATATTTACTAGTTCTATAATTAGTTGGTAAATTATTATATCAACTATAAACTAGTCACGAATTTGTTAATATAGTAGTAAGTTCAGTAGTTGTATCTGATTGAGAAGAAATAATTGAAGGTAATGATAAAACTTCACAATTAACACCTGTTTGAGATTTAATTAACATTCCATTATAATTTCAATTTACTAATGCCTTTGTTATAGTATCTCATGCATTTACAGAATTCATAAAACTTAGTTCATCTCATTCAATAATTCAAGCAATTTGATACTCTTGCCTAGTTTTGGTTACTGAATAAGTATATTCCTTGCTTGTTAATGGATCAACTGGAATCTTATCCAGTTTCTCAACATTTTTAAAAGTATCATCTCAAAAATATCATTGTGTCCAAGTAATAGATCAAGAGTAAGTTACATCAAATGAATTAGTAGGAATAGGAAATTTTCAACTATTTAAATAAAATAATTCTAATCCCATCCTCATTACTGACATATCAGAAATTCTTGTAGAATCTCTTGCAACTTTAGAGTATCACTGCAAACTAATAAAAGCAATAGTTCATAAAATTGCTAAAATGGTAATTACTACTATTAGTTCTACTAATGTAAAGGCCCTTATTTTGTTTTGTTTCATAATATTCTAAAAATAGAAAAGTAATGTTATTTATATTAATCAAAAATTGCAAATTAGTAATATTTTTCTTAATTTCCACTTGCCTATTATCTTTTTTAATTTGTAATTTTTAATTTAAAAAATAAATAAAAAAATCTACAAAAATAATTTTTATTTCAGCATATTTTTCATATAATTTTATAAATACTACTTGTACAATATAAAAAGAAAATAATGTTTGAGATAAACGCAAAAAAAGTCGATTTTGAAAAAGATAACCTGCTAATAAAAAGAAAAATTAATCTAGATACAAATCTGGATTGTTTTATATTGATAAGTACAAATGATGAAAACTTCTGAGATCTACTACTTAATAATATTCTAGATTTTGTAATAGATAAGATTTCTAAGAAAAATGCATACGGTGATTTTAGTATTGCATTAGAAAGCGTAAATTCATTTATTAAAACATGGGAATTAGACTCAGAAAATGAGCTAAAAATGGATGTAATCATATCAGTATTAAATGATAATAATTATATTTTTTCAAATATCTGAAAATCATCTTCTCACTTAATTAATCAAAATAATGAAGTAATAGAACTAACAAATAAAGAAGAAAATAGAAAAGAATTCAATTATGTTTCTTCCGGTGAGCTTAAAAATCACGATATTATAGTTTCTTCTACAAAAAGATTATTAAGCTATTTATCAAAAAGTGATTTATTGGATGGACTTGTACTATCTGAAGATATAAAAATATTTAATAAAAATATAAAAAATATATTACTTTCAGAATTATTAGAGGAAAATATTTTGGTTAGTTCAATGAAATATATTTCTAGCTCAGAAGAAAAAAAGGAAACAAAGTTAGATATAATAAAAGATAACTTAATGAAATCTTTAGATAACAAGCTTTCTAAAACTATTATCTGATATGCACTAGTATTAAAAGATAAGTTAAATTCACAATCTAAAACAATAATAAATGTAGTATTTGTAGTATGAATAACAATATCAATTATTTTTCTATACTCTGTTCTATCTACCGTTGTATGAATCACAAGTCAAAATGAAGAAAAAGAACTAGCAACAAATAATATTATAAGTGCAAAATCGTTTCTTAAAATTGCTGCTGACAATATAGCTAACCCTGAGACATTTGAATTAAACATAGAAAATGCTAAAAATTTATTAGATGAAATAGAAAAAGAACAAATATTTTTAAATGATGTAGCAAAGATAAATGATGATATAAATATTCTAAAAAAACAATTTAATAAAATAGAAATATTTAAAGAAAATCCTGAAAATATTTTTTATGATGATATAATAGAAAAACCAGTAAAAATAGTAAAAAATAACCTAAAACCGTATATAATATCTGAAAAATCAATAGTGTGACCAATAATCCCAAATACAAAAGCAAAAAACTACACCTTTAATTCTCTAGAAGATAATGAAAGCTTTGTAGATGCTACATTTATTTGAGATAATATGTATTTATTGACTAACCTATCAAAGGTAGTTAGATTTACAAAAAACTGATATTTTTCTTATATGGATGTATCTGGACAAAAAACATGGGAAAAAGCAAGTGAAATTTCTTCTTATGCACAAAATATCTATCTATTATGAACAGATGACAATCAAATATATAAACATCCCCTGTCAGGAAATGTATTTAGGGCTTGAAATACATACCTAAAAGATGATGATTTAACTCAAATATGAGACATATTATCTGTAGCTGTCGATTGAGGTTTTTATATACTAAAAAAAGATCTATCAATTATTAAATTTTTCTCTAACCCATACAGAATAGAAAAATTAGTTATAAATAAACTACCAAAAAATTATGATCTAGAAAAAGCTGATTCTGTTATTGATTTAAAAGCAAGAGTAGATTTGAATTATGTATATATGCTTATGAATAATAAGATTTGGGTATTTCAACCAAATACAATAAATTACAAAAATACCAAAAGCTTAACTTATATCTGACAAATAGAATGAGATAAGAATGAAATAAAAGATTTCTTTGTAAACCATGATTGAGAATTATTAATACTAAATAATAACTGAATATATAAAATAACTTTTGAAATAAGTGACGATAGATTATTTATCAGATAATAGCTTTAATACAGCTATTATCTATAGATATAAATATTATATAAAACTCTTTTAAACCATAAAAACAAAAAAACTCAAAAAAGTTTTGCAAATATAGCAATTATGGTTAGAATTTGCTGGCTTTTTATTTATATATCAAAATCATAGATTATGAAAGAACTAATTTTAAACGCACAAATCAGAACTAAAGAGGAAAAAACAAGAGAACTTAGAGCTTCTAGTACAGTTCCTGCAATAGTTTATGGTAAACATCAAGAACCAATCTTATTAAAAATGGATAACTCTGAATTTTTAAGAGCTTATAGAAAATTTGGTGAAAGCCACATTATCAATCTAAAAGCAGGAAAAGAAACTATCGAAGTTTTAATTCATGAAATCCAAAGAGAGCCAATTTCTGGAGATTTCTTACATATTGATTTTTATGCAATTACTAGAGGTGAAAAAGTTCATACGAAAATTGCTTTAAATTTTATCTGAGAATCTCAAGCTGTTAAAGAATGAGCTATATTAGATGAACATATAAAAGAAATTGAAGTGAAGGTATTACCAAGAGATTTAGTTGATGCTATTGATGTAGATTTATCTATATTAAAGGAAATCTGAGATTCTCTAAAATTATCTGAGTTAGGTATAGATACAGAAAAATTTGAAATATTAACTTCTGAAACTGCTGTTGTTACAGCTTCTAAACCAGCTAAAATTGAAGAAATAACTGATGAAGTAGAGGATGTTCCAGTTACATGAGCTGATGAACCTACAGATACTGAAGAAACTGAAAAATAAAATTAAAAACATTTTTAAAAAAGAACATACTGATTATAATCAGTATGTTCTTTTTTTTAAAAGAATATTATAATAACATATAAAAATAATATAAATATGAAAATTAAATTATATTGAACAGAAGAGAATACAAAAGAATTATTAGCCAAAGTTAATAATGCATTAGATGAACTAGGATTAGTTGACTTTATAAAAGTCGAAACTACTCTAGATGAAGAATTAAAAAAAGAGTTAAATATAACTAAGGAGCCAGCATTGATAGTAGAAGAAGAATCTATAGAATTCAAAGATACTATTTTTGAATGAATTATACCTGAGGATGATGAAATCAAATCAATGTTTATAAGTATCATTGGTTGATGAGAATCAGGATGATGATGTGCTCCTGAATGATGTGGAAGTTGATGTAGTTGTTAAAAAAAACAAGCTAAATAGCTTGTTTTTTTGTAGCTAAATAATTATTTTTTTAATTAATATCAGCCTCATCACTAATGATATTAGAATCAGTTTTTTTGATTATTGTAAAATGATTAGCATATATTACTTTTCAATTATCATCAAGATAATTAACTTCATATATATTTGTACCATTACTTAAGTTATTATTAACAGTAGAAGGATGATATCTCCATGTACTTCCGTTATATGATTGTAGAGTATATCCATTAACAGAAACATCAGCTATCCCTTTTGCAGTTACACTTCAATATATAGTCAAAAAATCTCAAAAAGTAGTGTAAGAAGTTTTACCATTTAATGCTTTTGATACTCAATCTTTAACTGTTGTAAATGTAAATTGACTACCATCAACATCAAATGTTTGAACTTTGAATGCTGATCATGGTCATGAAGTATCTACTCCTCATGCATAATATACAGTATAAACAAATTTTGATAATAAATCATTAGCATCATCATATACCTTTAACACTAAATCATTTTCTTTATTTCCTACTGCTACTTCTTCAAACTTAAATGTTTTTAATTCACTATTTATCAATGCCTTTTCTCAATTTAATGTAATTCTAGTTATTTCTTCATCATCAAAATTTCAAGAAACAGTTATTATATCTGAAGAGACATTAGATTCATCAGATAAATTAGTTAAATTTATAAGTGATGAACTAGATCAAACATAGTTAGAACTAGTAGTCCCTGTTGATGTTAACTCTTCATTTTCTTCTTCTCAAGTATTCAAATAACTAGAACCATTATTTATAATATACCAATCAGATTGTTTAAAATAATCATCTATATTTTCTTTTTCAAGTGATAAATCTATATCTTCATTATTAGCATCCAATCTAGAAACTGTTATTTGTTGTCATGGAGCTAAAACACTAGATTCTCATGCTAGGTTTGTTATCTCTGCAAATCAACTAACTAAATATACACTACTTCACATTTCATTTTGTGAAAAAGAAATATGTGTATTTTCACCTACTCTTACTGATATAAATTTCATATCAATATTAACTCATGATGTAGAATCTAACCATAATTCTGAAGAATATAAAGAAAAATCTCAATTTTCAAGATATTTTAATTCTCAAAGTTTATTTAATCTAAAATTTCATAGTCATAATAGAGATAAACTAACAGAACCATCTTTAACAATTAATTTCTCTCATTTATATAATGAAACATCTCATTCTATTTGTTTTTTAAATTCTCATGGATAAACTATATAACTCTCTGTATTAGCTCAATTTAGAGTTAATTCTAATCATATTTTATTTTCTAAATCTATTTGTACAGGCTCATTAGATCATGAAAATACACTAAAAATAAGAATAATTATTAATAAAAGACCTACTATAGGAACCATATAATCTTTTACTCATTTTTGAATATTTCCTCTTTTTCTTATACTCATGTGATTATCACTTAAGAAATAAATTAAATTGTTATAACTATAAATAAAATTTTAAAAAATTCAAGATTAAATAATAATAATTATATAGCCACTTTTTTATTTGTAGAAAACAAAAAAATACATAAACTCTAAAATATTTTTAAAATACTAACTATAATAGCGTGGGAGCACTAGAAAAGAAAATACTAAAAAAAATTAGGACTGCTATCAATGATTTCGAAATGATAAAGGAATGAGAAACTATATTATTATGAGTTTCAGGATGAAAAGATTCAATGGCATTATGATATTTGTTAAATGAATACAGAAAACGTGCAAAAGAAAAATTTAAAATTAGATGAATATATATTTTTAAAGAATTTTTAATAGATTGTGATATCAAGTTTGAAGAAAAAAGAAAATATTTTGAAGAAGTCTTAGATATTCCACTCGAAAAAGTAAATATTAAATTACCAAAAGATTCTAAACTAAATGACTGAGTATGACAAAGCTGTCAATGGTGTGCATATGCTAGAAGAATTGCTATGTTCAAACTATGCCAAAAATACTGAGCTACAAAGATATGTTTTTGACATCATATGGATGATATAGTAGTAACCTCTATAATAAATATGATAGAGTGAAGAAAACTTAAAATTATGCCACCGGTAAACAAAATGAGCAAATGAGATATAACTTTTATAAGGCCTATGGCATATGTTAGAGAAAAAGAACTAACTAGACTATGCGAGCAAAAAGAAATACCATATTCTGGTTGTTCATGCCCTGTTTGAGAAAATACAATGAGAAATAAAATAAAATTTTGAATAGTCCGGGAAAATGAAAAAAACTTTCCAAAATATACAGAAAACACATTCTGGGCACTTATAAAAGATTTCAGAGAAAAATACGAAAAAGATTGATATAGTATGTAACTAAAACCTCCTAAATGTTTTGGTTTTCTCAAATTTAATAAGAAAATCCCCCTAAATTAGTTAGCTTAGTCTTCTCCCCCTTAATAAGGGGGAAATAAACGAAGTGAATAGGGGGATTTTTATTTGCTACAATAAACATAATATGTTAATATTAATATAACTTAATACTAACATATTTTTTATGTCTGAAAATGTATATAATTTAGAAATATTTAAATGAATTACTCCCGATGTAATCGATAATATTATTCAAAATTGTAAAGAAAGAAAATATCTAAACTGAGAAATGGTTATTGTGGAATGAGAAGAATCTAACTGAGAATGATATATACTAAAAACTTGAAAAGTATCTATTGATATAAATTCAACTAAAATAGCTGAACTACATTCATGAGCAATATTTTGAGAAATAGCACTACTAAATGAAGAAAGAAGAACTGCAACAGTAAAAGCATTAACTGATATTGAAGTAATAGTATTATCAATTGATGATTTAATAGAAATGATAAATAATGATGAAAATAAGATAAATAAAACTATTATGAATAGAATAGAAGAAAATATAAACAGATAAAAAAATCAATTATAAAAATAGCTAAATCTAATAGATTTAGCTATTTTTAATTATATAGTTTAATTAATATTAGTAACAGTAACAGTCTCAACTTCAAGTTCAGTTGATAAATTTTTAATTGATGCATTAGAAATTTCACCAGATTCTGCAACATCAAAAAATAAACCAACAAGAGAATAAGATACTCTATAAGTCCCTGCGCTAAATGCATATGTTCCTGATTCTGTATAAGTTCTCCATCAATTAACTAATTCCGTTGAGTGAGTAATATAATCCCAACTACTACCATTCCATTTATTTAAATATACCGGAACACTTCATATTGGTAGATTTCAACCACCTGGATTTGAAGCAACAATTACACCAGTATAAGAAATAGTTCAAGCATCTCTATCTGTAGATGCAGAGTACAGTGTATATGTTGTCCAATTAGAAGAAAAACCAGTT
>CAXBVF010000040.1:0-10473 GCA_963979005.1 uncultured Candidatus Altimarinota bacterium
CGTTTTTACTTTTTTATGTATAAACTAATTACTGTTATTACTTTAAATAAATTTTAGTATTTTACAAATTTATTTTATGAATTTAGAAAAAATAAAAAAAGCATTTACACTAATTGAATTACTAGTATGAATTAGTGTCATGTCTATAATTATATTATGAGTCACTAGTATTGATTATAATAGATTAAGTCAGGATCAAAAACTAGATATTTTCACAAATGATGTAAAATCAAACTTTGAAAGAATTAGAAATAATTCTCTAGCATGAAAATGAATATGATTAAGTTTAGATATCCCTACAAAATGGACTATTGACTACACAAAAACAAGTAGTTGAATAATAATATCTAAAAGTTTTAATTGAGCAGTAGGAACAGTATATGAAGACCTGAATTTTCAAAATAACATTTATGTAGAGACTATAAGGTGTTTAGAATTAGATTGAACTGAAGATACTATATTATCAACCACTGGAACATGAACAATTATTTTTGAATGAGATAAAATATCATTAGATACATATTTAGAATGTGATGAGCAAGTTTCAAAAATACTAGAAATATCCCTAACAAACAAACTAAAAACAAAAGTAATTCAGATAAATACTCTAAACTGATTAGTTGAAATAAAATAAAAAACTCCCTTAAATTTAAGGGAGTTTTTTTGAATTATTTATTTTACGCCACTTTTGCATAATTATCATCATTTGCAGCACTCATTATTTCTCAAGAAAATTTAGTATTTCATAAATTTAAAACTTTATCTATTTTTAAAATTATATTATCCGCAGCAACTACTATATCTTTATTAGCTGAATGCTCTGCTTTTAGATTTTCAAAATGAGCCTTTGATTCAGGTAATCTATCCTCATCCAAAAGATGAACAGGAACATTATTTATAGTTTCTGCATTTATATTTCATTTTAGATGTGGGAATTTTTCAGTTGTCATTTTTGTTTTTGTTTTTAATTTTTTATAAGTTTCCTATTTGATTTCAGTATTTATTATAAAAAGATTTTATATCTTCAAATAAATCTCAAACTAGAATTCTCCTTTCTAAGTCAATTTCTTTATGAATTCCTTCTAATCTAAAAACTAATCTTTCAAAATTATTTAAAATATTTTGTTTTTTATCAGGTGGTAATAATCAAAAAATCTGATTTATTTCATACTTATCTTTTTCAGAAACATGGTATTTCTCAAAAAGTATATCTAGTTTTGTATTCATATTTTTAACTACAAATTAATATTATCATATTTTATTATACTAAGCAAAAATTATTAGCAAATTTTTTTATTTTTAGCTGGACAATTAAGCCTTTTATGTTCCCAGGATAGATAGTATTTCTTCTAAAGAAGTTTCTCATAGAACGACCTTTAATAATCAGTCTTCTTTAATTGAAACCATTCAATCTCAAACAGCTTGAATTTCAAGTTGTAATCTAGATGCATTTTTAAGCATTAATGCTTCTATTTTATCTGTCATTTCCATTACTTCATATAATCATATTCTTCAATTATATCCAGTATGATTACACATATTACATCACTCTTCTTTAGCTTTGTACAAGACTAAATCTTGTTTATTTTTCATATATTTTCAAACCTTTCAGACAATATATTTTTTTATTTTATCACCTGGTTTATATGCCTCCTTACAGTTAATACATAATTTTCTAGCAAGCCTTTGAGATATAATCATTCTCAAACTTGAGCTAATTAAAAGTGGATCAACTCAAAGATTAACTAACCTTTGAATAGTATGACTAGCTGAATTTGTATGTATGGTAGAAAAAACAATATGTCATGTGATAGATGCTTCGATTGCAAGTTTAGCAGTTTCATCATCTCTGATTTCTCAAACCATAATAACGTCAGGATCTTGTCTAAGTAAACTTCTAAGTCACTTAGCAAAAGTAAATTTAATAGCAGGATTAACTTGCGTATGATTAACTCATGGAATTCTATATTCTACTGGATCTTCTAGTGTAGATATATTTTTTTCTTTTGGATTAAATTGACTAAGCAAAGAAAATAAAGTCGTAGATTTACCTGAACCAGTAGGTCAAACAGCCAAAATCATTCAATAATTATCCTTTAAATGTTTTTTTATTCTCACCATGTTATAAGGCAAAATACCAAGATTTTTTAATTCTTGCGGTTTTTCATCTTTTTTTAATAATCTAATTACACATTTTTCTCAATATATAGTAGGAATAACAGATACTCTCATATCTATAGATTTTCCTCAAAATAACTTATAAGCAATTTTTCCATCTTGTGGTAATCTATGTTCATCAATTCTCAAGTAAGACATTATTTTAATCCTAGCTACAATAGAATCTTTGTGTGATAAATCTATAGTTTTGTAATCTATAAAAGTACCATCAACTCTAAATCTAATATTAACATTTTTTTCCCTAGGCTCTATATGAATATCTGAAGCTTTTCTTTTCAATGAACTAAGAAATATATCATTTACAATAGCGATTATTTCACTGTTTTCTTTTTTGTCTCAATATGAGACTATGTTTAAATCTGAATCTATATGTCATTTATCTTTGATTCAATTAGAATTTCAACTAGCAAATAAATCCTCTACTTGAGGCTTTTTAGTAGAAGTTGCTTTTAGTTTTGGATTATTAAAAATATTGGAAATTCCCATCTATATAAAATAATAAAACATTAATTATATTTATTTTAACATACTTCCCTTAAATAAACAAAAAAACTAGCATTTAAAGCTAGTTTTTTATAAATCTTTTTTATCCATCATTGCAATAGCCATTTTTATATCAAAATATGATATATTTTTATAATCATTTTCGGCTAATTTTTCTTTAATAGGTTTAAGAGGATTTGTAACTCCTGATAATTCATTTATGATAACATCTTTTACTTGTTTTAAGTTTGAAAAACTAGTAAATTTCAATAAATCACTTAATCATAATTCTGAAATTTCATATAATTTAACTACATGTCATTCTATTGTTTGTAATCACATATCTCTTTTCTCAGATATTTCTTTTAAGCTTATTCAATTTTTTAATAAAGCTAGAGTCTCATTGTATGTCTCTCATTTTGCAGCTCTTTCTTTTTTAGTTTTTGTAGTCTTAGTTTTTTTCTTTCAACTACTAGATCATAATTTCATTCTAATATAATGTTGTAATTCACTATTATCATCTTTTAAAAAATTATCCTTTACTATAGCTACTCTACCAGTATCAGTAATTCATAAAAGTGGGTATTTTCATTCGGTTTTTAATAAATAATCTTGTGAAATTAATGCTTCAATAACAGCTTGTATTAATTCACTAGTAAGATCCTCTAATACTCAAAAATTCTCTCTTTTATCCATTTTCCATTCAACTAATTTTGCATCACGACTACCCCGTAAAAATTTTGTCATCATAACAACTCATATTTTTGCATCCATTTCTTTAACTACATCTAAAACAAGTGCAAAAACTGATAAATTAACAAAATCCTCCACTTCCATATCAGCAAATTTCTCTTTTTCGAGACAATAATCACAAGTTCAACAATTATCAGGAAGAGTAGCTAAATCCTCTTCATCTCAAAAATATGTTAAAATAAATCTCTTTCTACAAGTTGGATAAAAAAGTAATTTTTTTATTTGTTCCAATTTGAAATATGCTTCTGTTTTTAATAAATCTTGATGATTCCAATCTACCATTAAATTTGAATGTTTCCTTTTTTCTTGAACCAAGGTCATTCATCTTCATCTAAAACCCTCTTCTTGTTCACTTGAATTTACTCATCTTCTAAGTATTCAATATTTTTCTAATATTCTAAGAGCACTTCAAACTTTCATATCACTTCATATTCATGATTCTGAAGATATAGTAAAATATGTTTTTAAAATAGTCTTTCATTTTCATTCTCACTCTTTATTTCAAGCATATAAAAAATCATACAATTTTAATATTTCCTCTTTTGATGGATAAGTATTTTCTATAAAAAACTCTTGAATTTTTGTATCCTGGAATGATGCTATAACTATTCAAAAACTTTGTTTCCCATCCCTTCAAGCTCTTCATACTTCTTGATAGTAATTCTCTATACTACCTGGTAAGTTATAGTGGATAACAAATCTGATATCTTTTTTATCAATTCACATACCAAATGCATTTGTAGCAACTATTACTTTGTAATCATCATTCATAAATCTATTTTGCTCTACTTCTCTATTTTCTGGAGTCATAGCTCAAGTATAAATTCATGCTTTTACTCAATTTTGAATTAATACATCATATACTTCTTTAACAGCTTTTCTAGATGCACAATAGATTATTCCAGATCAAGCAGTTTTATCCAAAATCTCTGCTACCTTTTCCATTTTTTCTTCCTTTTTTGATATTTCACGAACTATAATAGTTATATTTTTTCTATCAAATCAAGCTGTAAATGAATTAAAATCATCCAGTCATAATCTCTCTACTATATCTTCTCTAACCTTGTGAGTAGCTGTTGCAGTTAATGCCATTATTGGGAAGGCACTCTCTTTTCTCAAATTATCCAAAAAAGCTCTTATTTTCATATAACTAGGCCTAAAATCATGTCACCAAGCACTAATACAATGCGCTTCATCAATAGCAACTAGAGAAATCTTTATTTTTGAAATAACTCTTACAAATTCTGGGCTATTAAGTCTTTCAGGAGCTATATATAAGAATTTAACATCTGTTGTGGGATTAGATATTTCATTTAAAATAATCTGAATATCATATCTATCAATAGTAGAATTAATTAACTCTGTCTTTATTCATAATTCATTCAATTTATCTACTTGATCTTTCATCAAAGATATAAGTGGAGAAATAACAAGAGTAACACCTTCATGATAAATCCCTGGTAACTGGTAAGTAAGTGATTTTCAACCCCCTGTAGGCATAAAAACAAGAGTATCTTTTCTATCTATAGCACTTTGTACTATCTCTTCTTGCCCATCTCTAAATGATTCTAATTTAAATTGTTTTTGTAATATATCTAGTAGTTTGCTTTGCATAAAAAAATGTTGTTAGTCTTCAATAATATTTCTCAATTGTATATAAAAAGTATATCTTTTCAAGAGAAAAAATAAAAAAGATTTACAAATAAATCTTTTTTATAACAACTCTATATCTCTTGCTACCTTCTTAACATAATCTGGTTTCAATCATTTCCAACTTTTTCATCATCATTTAGTCATAAAATATCTCATAGCTGGGTTACTCCAATATTCTTCTACCCTTGCTTTATTTATATCAGATATTTGTTTTCATCTTTTTTTTAGGAATTCTACGAGATTATTCTTATGCTCTAATTCAGTTAATTCTTTTAGTCATATTTTATTTCACAGAGTTTCAAGAGCTTTTCCTCTAAACTTAGATATAGAAATATTATTATCTCAAAGAAAGCTACTAACATCTTCATATCTCTCACCTATATTATCTTTATTGAATAAATATTCCATTCATCTAGATGAAATCATTTTCAAAGAAAACATACAAATAGCTCACTTTGCTTTTAAAATATTTAATATGTATCTCTTTACTCTCTCTTCATCATATTCAAGAACTTCCGGTATTTCAAATCAAATACGTCTAGCAAATTGTTCTATGTGAGGAATTCTAACATCTGCTTGTTTTTTTATATAAGCTTTAGAGTTCTTTTTTAGTAAAAATCGCATTAAAATTTTTCTACATAATTCATTTTTCCATAATATTCACCTGGCTCTGTTTCATAATGCTTCTAAATCTTCAAAATCTTCTATATTATTTTCTTTTAAGTATTCTATTATTTTTTCATCATCACTTAGTTCTTTATTTTTTTCTTTTAATCATAAATAGTCTCAAAAAGTCTCTTTATCATCTAATTTTAAAAGGTCTATTACTAAGTCATTTTTTTGAGCATAATAAAATAGCAGACTATGCTTTCTAAACAAATCTCTGAAATCCATAACACTTAGCTCATCCAAATCATCTAAATAAGTAATTCATTCATCGGTTAAATTAGTTTTTATTTTATCTAACAATTCATCATCTTCAAGGTATTTAAATCATATTTTTTTTCATAATTTTTCTAAATCATCTATTCACATAGCAGTAACTCATTTCTTGAAAACTCTTTCGAAGAAGTACCTCTTAGTTGAGTCTAATAAAAAGATTAATCTTAAGTCCTTAACTAATAAATACATAAAATCATTCAATGATTCTACTCAATTACTTACAAATTCAGCATTTATTTTCGAGGCTATCTCTGTTAAATATAATTCTTTATATCATAACTCATCAGCTAATATCAACATAACTTTTGTAGAATATATATCTCTCCTATAATTATCTCTTCATATTATTTTTTTTATAAATAACTCTATATTTTTATTTCACTTACATATATTTTTAAAATCAGTTACTTTAAAATATAAAAAATCATAATAAGATTTCAGTCAAAACATCTCAAAATGATTTTTTAGTAATCTGATATTATCAAATGATAAAATATCATCAACATCAATTTTTGAGTCAATTATTTGATTTGATACTTCGAAAGGAATATCTGGTGTTAATACAACTAAAGGAATATCAGTTTCTTCGTTTCATGTATTATTTCATTCATCTACTGACATGTATATATTTTCTTAAAAATTTATGTATTTATTATATCATAAATAAAAAAATCTAGCAAAACTAGATTTTATTTTATAACTCAGCTCATTATTAACTCGTCTCAGTCATACACAGCACATATTTGACCTGAAGCTATAGCCCTTTGTTTTTCTTTGAATTCTACTCTATATTGAGCTTCTTCCTTATAAATAATACATTCCTGATCTGCTTGTCTATACCTAATCTTACAATTAGCATTTAAGGGGAACTTATAACCTGCTTTTCATAGAAAATGAAAGCTATCTACAAATAATTTATCATCATATAATTCTAAATCATCACTTGTTCAAACTATTATTTCATTTTTTTCTATATCTTTTTTTACAATAAAAACAGGTTCTGATTGTCATCATAAATCAAGTCACTTTCTCTGTCATATAGTATAATAATATACTCATTTATGCTCTCATAATACATTTCAAGAAGTATCTAATATTTTTCCTGATTTTGGTTTTATTTTTTTCTCCAAGAAATCACTCATATCAACTTTTCATACAAAACAAATTCATTGAGAGTCTTTTCTTTTTGCATTTGCTAATCAAATTTCTAAGGCAATTTTTCTGACATCAGATTTCTCTAAATCTCAAATCGGAAATAAAGCTTTTGATAATTGATATTGATTCAATCAAGCTAAAAAATATGATTGATCTTTTGTTTGATCTATTCATTTTTTTAATTGATATATTCAGTTATTATCTTCTTGTATTCTTGCATAATGTCACATAGCAATACCATCGAATCAATGATCTAATGCTTCTTCTAAAAATACTTTGAATTTCACTTCACTATTACACATTATATCTGGATTTGGTGTGATTCCTTTTTTATATCAATCGTACATATAATCTAATACTTTCTCAGAATAATCTTTTCTATAATCAAAAGTATAAAAAGGAATCTCTAAAAAAGCTGCTACTTCTTTAGCAACTTCTATATCTTCTTTTGTAGTACAGGTTTCTCATTCTGGAGCGAGATAATTAATCATAAATCAAGCAACAACATCATATCATTGTTTTTTCAATAAATATGCTGAAACAGCTGAATCTACTCAACCAGATAATCAAACTAGGATTTTTTTCATTTTGAACTATTTTTTAGTTTATCATTTTCTATAACTATATCTTTTGCATCTTTTATAATTTGTAATGCAAGATGAGGATTTTCAATAAAATGAAAGGCTCTTACTTGATCTCTTTGTTGTTCAATAACAAGGTTTCAAAATCAAATCATATTAAGAAATATTCCTCTACAAAATATATCCATTTTTGTAATTTTATTTATATCTATTATTTCTATATCATCTCTGAAAAAAAGTGAGGATTTTATAACAATAATTTGTCAGTTATTTATTATAAGTAAGTTATTATAAAATACAATATAATACAAAATTAGCTTAATAAAGGCATAATTTAGTAATAAGAAGATAATTGGAAACAAAAGGTAATAAATAATTTCCTTTCAAAGATACTTTGAAAACTTAATACTTATTAGGAAAAATATTAAGGCAAGTAAAACAAAAAATAAAAATTTTAAATACTTAAAAAATAATATTATTCAATGTTTCCTGATTATCGTATAATCATACTTCGTAAAATAAGTCATTTTTAAAGAATATTAGAATTAAAGTAGTAGACAAAAGAAATAAAATAAACAATATAACTAAAACTCTCCTTCTTATTATCTCATATCACCTTCATAATGATTTTAATCAAGTATTATTCATATGCTTATAACTCAAGTTTTTCATTCTTTTCATTATGAATATATAAATTCATATCAAAACAAAAAAGTATAAAACGATAAATATATAAACCATATAAATTTATTAATGCTAAATTAATACTAAGCATCTTATATTATAAGACTTTTAAATATAAAACAACTTTATTAGATTAAATTATTAGTATATAAACTACACTAGTTTATTAATATAAAATTAATGCTAATTAACTTATATTATAAGTTTTTTAAACTATAAGTCAATATTTTTAGATTAAATTTTAAATCGTATTTTTTATAATATCTATGCCAAAAGTTAAATAGCTAAAAATATTTTTTAAATTTTATTTTTTTGAGTATAATAAAAGAAAAAAACTATAAAATTTAAAATAATTAAAAAAATGAAAATTTGATTAGATTTGAGATTTATAAAAGATAATCTTTATTCTACATTTGTGATAGAATTAACTAAATGATTAATAGAAAAAGCTAATGATAATAGCTTTGTAATCTATAGTAATTCAAATTTAGAATGATATAATTATCCGAATACAGAAATTAAAAATATATGAATAAAAAACGCTAGTATAAAAGAACAAGGGAGTTATTTAAAAATACTTAAAAATGATAAAAATGACTTAATGTTATTTTTTAATCACTACAAACCAATATTCTATGTCTGAAATTATATAACTATATTACATTCTCTAAAAGATGTTTATTATAGTGATTTTTCTAATTATTTTGAAAAATATAGTTTTCTCTATTTACTAGAAAAAAATCTCAAAAAATCATCTAAAATTATTTGTTTTGATAAAAATACAGTAGATGAATTAGTAGAAAAGTTTAACATAGAAGAGAGAAAAACCTATCATTTAAGCTGATTCTTTCCAAATTCTGATAGATTTAATAATATAGAAGATCTAAAAATAGATATTAATATAAAATATAATCTAAAAAATGATTATTTTATATATTCATGATGAGAATGAGTAGAAAAAAACTACGAAAAACTGGTTCATGTTTTTAAAAAATTTAAAGATGCTTGAACTAAATTAGATTTGGTATTTTTATGAGAAACTATATCTAGAAATGTTAACTTAAGAAACCTAGTAATAAATCTAGAAATGCAAGATTCTATTCATTTTATGTGAGTAATAAAGCAGGCTGAAAAAATAATATTTTATAAAAATTCTATCTGAACAATATTCCCTAGTTTTTATGAACCTTTTCCATTTAGGCTTACAGAACCTCTATATTTCAATAATCCTATAATAGCTAGTGATTTAAAAAATATAAAAGAAATTTTTTGAGACAAAATAGAATATTTATCAGCTATTTCTGTAAATAATATTTATGAAAAAGTTAAACAATTTTTAGAAGATAACTTAAAAAAAGAAAACATAGATTATAAAAGCATAAAAGAAAAATATACAAAAGAAAATACAGTAAATGATTTAATAGAAATAATAAAATAATATGAGTCAATTAACATCGAGAAATATAGAAATATTAAAAATAATAGTAGAAGAATATTTACAAACATGAGAAGTTTTGGGTAGTAAATTACTACTTCAAAAATATGATTTATGAGTAAGCCCTGCAACTGTTAGATGAGATATGGCAAAATTGGAGGTTCTAGAATTAGTTTATCAACCATACAATTCAGCTTGAAGACTACCAACATCTAAAGGTCTAAGAGCATTTGTAAACTATTTAATGGAGAGTTCTCCCGAGCATTTCTTACAACAAAACAACATACAATTATGAGAAGAAAAAATAGAGAAATTATCAGATTTTACTCATAAAATTACTTTTGAATTAGCCAAAAATACTGGGGAAATAGCATTTTTTATACTCCCTGAAAAACATATAGTTCAACATTCATGAACATGAGTTTTTTTAGAAAATAATCACAAAAGATTATGAGATTCTATTTTTTCTATCATCAAAATGCTAGAAGATAAATTTAGTTTCAGAGATTTCATAACTTCATTTCCTCTAACAAACTGAATCAATTTATTTATCTGAGAAGAAAACATCCTCCCTTTCCTCAAAAATTATACAATAATACTTAAACAAGT
>CAXBVF010000041.1:0-10437 GCA_963979005.1 uncultured Candidatus Altimarinota bacterium
AATATCTGTTTCTAAAATTTTTGTAGTACTCGTTCATGCTGTCTTTATTCATGCATTATTTCACCATTGAAATAACTCTCAATATCAATTAGCATCATTAAAAGCTATTGCTGCTGTTGTTGTTCATACATTACATGCCGCAATTGTATATCATGTTAATTCTCAACTACAAACAATTATATCTTCTGTATCACATTCATTTCAAGTTAATTCTCAATATATTGTTGTAGCTAATATACTTGCATCTCATATTACTGGAGTATTTGCTCATGTACAATTTTTATACGTATTTGGTATAATTACTACTTCTGTAGTATCATTTTTTAGAATTAAAGAATTAACTAATTCTACATTTTCTAACTCTCAATTAGCATTTAAAATATATTCATAAATATCACTACTTGCTAATACCGAACCTGTATATGCATCTTTTATTTTTTGTATTACAGCTTCCTTGCTTACATTATCATCATCAATAGCAATTGTTCAATTATAAACTGATAATACTAATCATGTTAAAGCTCATGTATTTGATACTACATTTCATTGCTCTGGTATATTTTCTCATCCATTAATTACTTGAGAAGTAATATTATTTGAATCAAGTATCATTGTTGATGCTAGAATTTCTGATGTAATTATACTAGGTACTGGAACAATATAACTAGCTGTTTTTATAAATACTCTATTATATGTACCATCTATTTTAGGAGTTACTGCTAAACTTGCTGCACTAGTTTGTAATATATTATTTAATACTAATGAATCTCATTCTAATAAACTTAATATTTCAAATTCATTCTTATTATTTGCAACAGAAAATATATATTTTTTATCTGTTAATGGGTCTGTTGGTACTTCATTCATACTTCTAGATAGACTAGAAATAACTGTAGAACCAAATTCTCATTGATACCACAAAATCTCTGATTCATATTCTACTATTTCACTATTATCTGGTAGTGGATATTTCCCAGAATTTAGGTGAAATAACTCTAGTGATGTTTTCATACTACTAGTATCTGATATTCTAATACTATCTCTTGCATCTTTTGAATATCACTGTAATGATATGAATGCTATTGTTCATAGTATTGCTAGTATTGTAATTACGACTATTAACTCTACTAATGTAAAGGCTTGTTTTTGTTTATTCATAGTATTTATAATTATAAATAATAATAGATTAATTATATTTTTTTGTGAGAATAAAGCTAATATTTTATATTTTTTATCTTTACTTCTAATTTAAAATATTTTTAATTTATTATTATTAATTTAAATAATTTTACAAAGCAATAAATCTAATTAAAATTAATTTTAGAATAATTTAAGACAAAAGATTATTATAAACTTAATTTAAATATTAATAAAATATTATGGAAAACTTAGACTACGATTTAATAATTATTGGTACATGATCTGCGGGATACCCTGCTTGAATGTATGCCAGTAGATATAAACTAAAAAATCTTATTATTGGTGGGCAAGAAGGTTGAGCTTTGGCTACTTCTCATAAGGTAGAAAATTATCCTTGAGTTTTGTCTGCTCCATGAAAAGAAATAATGGATAATTTTAGAAAACATGCTGAAGTATCTGGTTCAGAAGTTTTAAATGAAATGGTAACTGAAGTAAGAAAACGTGAAGACCATAATCATTTTCATGTTGTGACTTCATCGTGAAAAGAATTCAAGGCAAAATATGTAATACTAGCTACTTGAAATAATTACAGAAAACTTTGAGCTAAATGAGAAGAAGAATTTATTTGAAAATGAGTATCATATTGTGCTACTTGTGATTGAATGTTTTTTAAATGAAGAGATATCGTTATGGTAGGTTGATGAAATACAGCTATAACTGAAGCATTATATCTAGCTGATATTTGTAATAAAGTATATATAGTTCATAGAAGAGATACTTTTAGAGCTGAAGATATATGGATAGAACAGGCTAAGAAAAGAGAGAATATAGAGTTTGTATTAAATGATGAAGTAGAAGAAATAAAATGATCTATGTTTGTAGAAGAAATTGCTTTGAAATCTGGAAATAGTTTAAAAGCTGATGGAATATTTGTAGCAGTATGAACACTTCCAAATACAAAGTTAGTTGATTATATGAATCCAGAAAAAGATGAAGAAGGATGTCTTGTAGTAGATGCTAGACAAGAAACTTCTATCAAATGATTATATGCTGCTTGAGATGTAACTACAAATTCTAATAAATTTAAACAAACTATAATGTCAGCTGCTGAATGATGTTTAGCTGTAAATAGTGTTCATGAGGATAATTTGAGATAATTATATAGCAAATAAAAGTTCTTTTTGCGTATTTTCGAAAGCGGTTTTAATAGTTAATTTTATGATTAACATCATACTACCGCTCTCAAATACACAAAAAGAACTTTTATTTTATCTATATTAATTTACTTTTATAATAAAAAATGTCAAAAACTGGTAAATTTGATAAAAAAATGATAAAATATATTAAGTATAATTTTTACTTAGTTTTATGTCATTTATAGATAAAAATAGTTTAAAAAAATTCTTTCCATTTCTAGAATGGATTCCAGAATTAAAAGATAAGCAAGTTTTGAAAGCAGATACCATTGCTTGAATAACAGTTGCTATTATTTTGATTCCTCAAGCTATAGCATATGCTTCCCTAGTTTGAGTTCCTCCACATATTTGATTATATACTGCTTTTCTACCTGTAATTATTTGAGGTTTATTTAGTAGTTCTAGACAATTATCAACATGACCAGTGACTGTTATATCTCTAATGACAGCTGCTACTCTCGCTCCTTTTGCCTTATGAATGAGTGATTTTATTATGTACGCATCTATACTTGCTATCATGATATGATTAATGCAAATGACTTTATGATTATTTAGACTTTGAAGTATTTTTAACTTTCTATCTCATTCTGTTATAGTTTGATTTATTAATGCTGCTGCTATAATTACATGATTAAGTCAGCTTAAGAAAATATTTTGAGTTAGTGTAAATGGATGAACCAACTTCTTTCAGTCTACTTATGAACTTATATGAAATGTTATAAGTGATACCCATATTTATACTTTTGCATTTTGAGGACTATGAATACTTTCTCTTGTTTTACTAAAAAAATACTTACCAAAATTACCTAGATTTTTATTAGTAGTAGTTATTTCAATTATTGTTTCATATTTTGTTTGATTTGAAGAGCTAGGTTGAAATATAGTTTGAGCAATTCCAACTGGATTACCTAGTCTTTATATTCCACAATTTAGTATAGATATATTAGTAACTCTATTCCCTATAGCTATCGTAGTATGATTCTTGTGATTTACTGAGGCTATATCAATTGCAAAAGCTATCTGACTTGAAACAAAAAAACAGGTACCATCAAATCAAATGCTTTTTAGTCAATGATTAGCAAATATAGTATCGTGATTTTCTAAATGATTCCCTACTTCATGAACATTCTCTAGAAGTGCAGTTAATCTAAAAACATGAGCCAAAACTCAATTTTCATCAGTTGTAACATGACTAATTATTTGAATTGCATTATTATTCTTTACTAAGTATTTATATCACTTACCAGAAGCTATTCTTGCTGGTATAATAATAGTTGCAGTTGCCTGATTAGTACAAATAGAACCAATAATTAAAGCCTGGAAAATACAAAAACATGATGCTGTTATTTCTATAATTACATTTGTTGTAACTATTATATTCTCTCCAAATCTAGAAATGTGAATATTTGTATGAATATTTTTATCTCTAGTCTTTCATCTTTATCAATCAATGAAACCTAGATTTTCGGAGTTATCAATGTCAAAAGACTGAGCATATAGAGATGCTGTTCTACATAGTTTAGAAACAAGTAAAAAAGTATGAATATACAAATTCTACTGAAAATTATTTTTTGTAAATATTCGGTATTTTGAATGAAAATTAATGAAATATGTAGATGAAAATCCTGAAATGAAAGTAATTGTAATTGATTTTGATATGATCCCATATATTGATTCATCAGCAATGGAAGTACTAGAAAATATAATAATGTCGATGGAAAAATTTGATATTGAAGTATATTTTACAGGTATACATGCAAACTTATGGAAACAATTTGAATCTACATGATATTTAACAGAATTCTGAAAACATAATATTTTTCCAAAAATACCAAATCTTATTTGATTTTTGAAAGATAATAGAAGAGATTTAGATATGAGGCCTTTATTAGAATATTGTCCAATTAAAAAAACTGATACTTAAAGTATCAGTTTTTTTGAATTAATTTCTAATTAAAAATCCCAAGATCAGTTCATTGCACTTGATTGTGCATAATTTGTAACTGTTGATTCAAAGAAATTTCCCCTCTCTGAATTATTATCTTGTAGTCTATCTAAATGTTTATAAGGATTAACTACTACATTTTCATATAGTGGTTTAATACCAAGCATATTAAGTCTTTCATTAGCCAACCACTTAGTATAATTTTCTATATTTTCATGCCCCATTCATATAATATTTTTTCATAGAATATGTTTAGACCATTTTATTTCTTGTTTAACTGCAGTATCCATCATATCTAAAAGCATTGCTTCATCATAAATCTTTGGAAATTCTTTTTGTATATCTTTTATTATATTAGCAAAAATAGTAACATGTGTTAATTCATCTCTTCTAATATAATTAATCATTCTATCTGTAGCTACCATTTTACCTTGATCAGCAAGTGTATCAAAAAATGCAAACCCATTATAGAAATAAATACTTTCTAATAAGAAATTTCAGATTACTCATTTAAAAAAACTTTTATCAGTAGGATTATCTATAAATTCTTGATAGATTCATCATATAAATTCATTTCTTTCAAGTAAGTTTTTATCTTCTCTCCAAAAATAATATATTTCATCTCTATCCGCAGAATCAACAACTGTTTCTAAGATTACAGAATATGATTGAGAATGTATTGCTTCTTGATAAGCTTGAATAGATAATATTAAGTTTACCTCAGGTGCAGTAATATAATCGTTAAAATTTGGAAGATTAACTGTTTGTATAGAATCAAGAAAAATCAAAAATGATAATATTCATTTGTAAGCTCTTCTTTCATCTTCAGATAAAGCTTCCTTCATTTGAATAGCATCTTCTCCTAAACCTGAAACCTTTTCAGGAACCCAAAAATTTCAAATCATTACTTGGTAAAGTGATTTAGCCCATGTATATTTTGTTGAATTTAATTGGAACAAACCTGTAGTATTTCATTTTATAATTGTTCTAGCTGATACATCATCATTCCCTTTTGGATTGAAGATTAAATTTGCTTTCATTTCTTCTGTCATTTTTTCTCTTTTTTAAATAATATTTTCTTATAGTAAGTTAATGATTTTAAACAAAAATAACACTTTATTTATTAAATAGTGTTAATTAGTTGTTAAAAAATATAAAACTCTTTTTAATTATTCCCTTTATTTGCAATGAATTCAATAAAATCCTTAGAGGAATCAAACTTTAAATGTACTGAAGCATACCTAATATAGGCTACATCATCTAAAGCCTTTAATGCATTTAAAACATCTTTTCATATCTCTTTTGAGCTGATTTCACTTTTTGTTGACCAATTAGCCTCTAATCCTCTAATCATATCATTAGTTTTTCAAACACTTAGATTTCTTTTATTTATAGCTAGTAGAATACTATCCTCTAATTTATTTCTATTATACCTTTCTTTTTTATTCCCTGATTTTTCAACAACTAGATTTATAATTTCCATTTTTTCAAATGTAGTAAATCTATTTTGACAATTTTGACATAATCTTCTCCTTCTCACGGCTTTTCAATCATCTGATGTTCTTGAATCTAATACTTTTGTATCTTGATTTCAACAGTTAAAGCAATACATTTTTTAATTATTAATGATATATAATTTAGTATTTGTTTATTATAGCCAAAAAGATTATTTTTCAAACTATAATATTAATTCCTTATCTCTATATTATCAAGATAACTAATTAAATTATCTTTAAATTTTAATAACTCCTTCTCAGAAAAACTTTCTCACTCAAAATCTAAATCCAAAGTATCTCCTGCCCTATAATTCTGTAAACAATATTTCTTTGCTCACTTTATATATTTTGCTATATTTGTAATATCACTAGAGCTATGTATTCATTTAATAATAGTTGTTCTAAATTCATGATCTATATCTGATGACATTATTAGCTTAATACTATCTAAATATGGATTTTCGTCTATGTCTAGTCATACAATTTTTGAAAAACTTCATATTGAGTGTTTTATATCCATAGCGACATAATCAACTAAATTTTGCTCTATTAATTCTTTTAACATTTCTGGATTTTGACCATTTGTATCTAGCTTAACTAAATATCAGATTTCTTTTATTTTTTTACAAAAATCTACTAAATCTTTATGAATTGTAGGTTCTCATCAACAAATTGAAACTCAAGTTAAAAGTCATTTTCTTTTTTCTAAAAAATTGAATATAGCTTTTTCGGCTATTATATTTTTTCTTATAATTTTTATTTTTTCTGGTAGTACATATTCACTATTATGACAAAAATTACATCTAAGATTACATCAAAGAGTAAAAAGAATACATGATACTTCTCCAGGGAAATCTATCAAAGAAAAAGGAGTAATTCATGATATTTGCATAAAATTATTTTATAGGAATAAATTCATCCCATCCATATATTTCTGGATATTCTTTCCATGGTCATTCACATATATCATATTTACTACATTTTTTACATTCTTCTCTTTTTGCTTTTCACAAATTCCATCTATAATCAGCATAACTTTCAGTTCTATATTCTGCATCCACTACTGCTGTTTCTGGCATAATTGCTTCTGCAATAGCATCTTCATATCATTGCATAAGACAATATGGAATTGCTTCAGTAAAAGCTGGTATTCAGGCTTTTTTTGCTAAATCTAAAGCCTTATGTACATATGGAATAACGTCAGACTTTTTAGCTACCACTGTTCTCTTATTTTTGTCAGCACTTCATAAAATATGAACAAATGCAAATTGAAACTGCGTAACTCAAAGTTTTATTAATAATTCAGCTAACTTTGGGATTTCTTTATAATTTGTTTTAGTTATAACTGAATTAATAATAACTAATTGATTTAGTTTTCTTAAATTTATTAATCATCTAACCACTCTATCCCAGGCTCAATGTGTCATAACCTGTTTATCATGAGTTGCATAGTTAAATCAATGTATAGATGGACTAAACTCAGTTACTCAAGCTGTTATCAATTCTTGTACATAATCTATATCATCAAAATTCGTTCAGTTTGATTGAATCTGGATCTGTCTGTATCAGATTTTTTTTGCATATTTTATTACATCTATTAAGTCTGGATGGACTGTTGGTTCTCAACCAGTAAATACTACATATTCTGCACCATTATCATATTCCTTATCAAGTATTTCTTCAAGCTCTTTTAATTTTCTAGGCGCATATTTAAACCTTTTATCTCATTGTACACAAAAAGTACAGTGATTATTACATGCAAATCAAACTTTTACATCTACTCTTTTATACATATTTTTTATTAATTATAGAAACTATTATTCATTTTAATTATATATAATTTTTTTATACTAACAAGAATACTGTTTAGAAAAATCTAAATTTGCATTATTCTCTTTAAAATATGTTCTAGAATAAAATTCTGATTTTTTTCAAATATTGAAACTAGTTACAGGTCTATGATATCACATAACTCTAGTATAGATTTCACACCTAGTTCTCTCTATTTTTTCTCCATTTTTATCATTAAAAACTGCTTCCATATTATTTATTATTAAGTACTAAAATTAAACTATTTGGTTTTCTAATTCTTCTATCTTTTTTTTATCATCTGTATATTTTCATCTAATTCTCATATCATACTTCTCTCAAGTAAATCATTTTTCTATATCACATTTAGGACAAAAATCATGTTCTCAATTTATATATCAATGTTTTGGACATATAGAAAAAGTTGGTGAAATAGTTATGTATGGCAAGCTATAATTTTCCATAACTGTTTTTACAAATTTTTTACATGATTCACTATCTGTTATTCTTTCTCACATATACAAATGTAAAACAGTCCCTCATGTATACTTACATTGAAGTTCATTTTGTTCTTCAAGTGCCTCAAACGCATCCGATGTATATCATACAGGAAGTTGAGAAGAATTAGTATAATAAGGAGCTTGCGTTGTACCTGATTGGATTATTTCTGGCATTTGTTTTTTGTCTTCTTTTGCAAATCTATAAGTAGTTCCTTCTGCAGGTGTTGCTTCTAGATTATACATATTTCAAGTTTCTTCTTGATAAATTTTCAATGAATCTCTCATATAATCTATTATTTCTGTTGCAAATTCCTTACCCCACTTAGTAGAAATATTTTCTTTTCCTTTAGTAAAATTTAGAATTGCTTCATTCATACCATTTAATCAAATAGTAGAAAAATGATTTCTAAAACTTCTTAAATATCTATATGTATATGGATACAATCCTGAATTAAGCCATTTAGTTATAGTTTTTCTTTTTAATTCTAAAGATATTTTTGCTTGTTCCATTAAATAGAACACCTGTTTTTTAAAAGCTTCTTTGTCTCATACATTTTTGTATCAGATACGAGCTAGATTCAATGTAACAACTCATATACTTCAAGTCATTTCAGCTGATCCAAATAGTCATCATCATCTTTTTTCTAACTGAGTTAAATCAAGTTGTAATCTACAACACATAGATCTAACAGCACCTGGTTTATATGCATCTGGATTTTCTACTTTTTCATAAGTTCCATCATTTTTTTCTACTCTTTTAAACTGACTTCATACAAAATTTTGAAAATATGGTAGTCCATATTTGGCAGTCATTTCAAACAAAGCATCTATATCTGGATCTTCCCAAGGAAAATCTGGAGTGATATTATATGTTGGAATAGGAAAAGTAAATACTCTTCATTTTCTATCTCATTTAACATAAACATCAATTAAAGCTCTGTTTATAATCCTCATTTCAGCTTCAAGTTCAGAATATTTTTTCTTGTAATATCAATTATCTATTCAACCAAGAAATAAGGCTTTATCTTTTAAATCTTCTGGACAAGTCCAGTCAAGAGTAATATTTGTGAACGGTGTTTGAGTTCCCCATCTAGATGGTACGTTTAACCCGAAAATAAAATTTTGCATTTGTTGATAAACATATTTATATGTTTTGTCATGAATATATTTTTCCTCTTCTTCTTTAGATTCAAAACTTGCATTAGTTTCTTTTAATTCAGCTCTTTTTTCTTCTTTGTACTTATGAACATATGGAGCTAAATAGGTATCAAATGATGAAAAAGCTTGTGCTCATGCCCATTCATTTTGCAGGGTTCAAAGAAAATTTATCATTTGATTAACTGCAGCCTGTAGATTATTTGCAGGTCAAGAATCTATTCTATTATCAGATCAATTAAATCATTCTTCTAGTAATGCTCTTAAGCTCCAACCAGCACAATATCAACAAAACATATCTAAGTCATGTATATGCATATCAGCGTTTCTATGTAAACTTCAAATTTCAGATGGGTAAACATGGCTTAGCCAATAATTAGCAGTAACTTTACCAGAAAGATTTAAAATCATTCACCCTAGAGAATATCATGAATTTGCATTAGCATTTACTCTCCAGTCAGATTTATCTAAATATTCTTCCATAGATTTTCATACCTCTATTACGATATTTTTATCAGATCTAGCTTCTGCTCTCTTTTGTCTATACAATATATAGTTTTTAGCAACTAAATCATGCCCATATTTTATTAATACTTCCTCAACTTCATCTTGAATAAGTTCAACATTTGGTATATTTGTTCATGATTTTTTTTCTACTAGTTTTATTACACTATCTGTAATAGATTTAACTTCTTCATAATTATCTCAAGCAGATGCTTTTATCGATGCTGTAATTGCATTTTCTATCTTTGTTCTATCAAAAGTTACAATAGCTCCATTTCTCTTTCTTAGCTTATAAATAGACATTTGTTCATAAATATTAAAATAATAATACCATATATTGTATATAGCTACGAGTACTATATACAATATATGGTATTATTCCAAATTTTTTATTTATTTCCGATTGACTATTTATTTTTATAAACTACTATATATAGTTTATGGATTTAATATTAAACACTACATATAGTTAGAGTAGTCTTTAGAGATGAGATTTTGTATCTTATCTCTAACTTTTTCATAAGCCCAAACTAATTGTTCGTGTAAAACAGTATTTCATGTATCTATATTTATTCATATTGATGATGCAAATTCTTCCTCTGTCATAGAGTTATCATCATCTGGTCCTCAAGTTTGTTCTGCAGAATTATCAAAAAATGAATCATCTATTGTCATTGTTCATGCTGACATAT
>CAXBVF010000042.1:0-10365 GCA_963979005.1 uncultured Candidatus Altimarinota bacterium
CGTCAACATTTTGCTTCTATGCAAGAATTACTTATGAAATATAAAATTAGTAGTCATTTATTAGTTGGTAGTTTGACTGCAAAACAAAAAAAAGAAGTAAAAGCTGATATTAAATCAGGGAATATTGATTTGGTTATTTGAACACATGCATTGGTTCAAGAAGATGTGAATTTTTATAATTTGTGATTTGTGGTTGTTGATGAGCAACATAGATTTTGAGTAAAACAAAGAGAGGTATTAGAAAAATGATTTGGGAATAAAACTGGATTAGTTCCACATGTATTAAATATGACAGCCACTCCTATCCCTAGAACTTTAGCTCTTACTCTTTATGGTGATCAAGATTTATCTATTATTTCTGAATATCCTAAATGAAGAAAAGAAATTTTTACAAAAGTTGCTAGAACAGAATCTGCTAGATCTCAAATAGAACTTTTTGTTAGAGCTGAAATAGAAAAATGAAGACAAGTATTTTGGATATCACCATTAGTAGAAGAATCTGAAAAAATAGATTTAGCAAATGCAATAAATACTTATGAATTTTTATCAGATGTTTTTCATCCATTTAGAGTTTGATTACTTCATGGTAAAATGAAAGCAAAAGAAAAGGATGAAGTAATGAAGGAATTTTCAGATAACAAAATTCAAATATTATCTAGTACTTCTGTGGTAGAGGTTTGAGTCGATATTCCAAACTCTACTATTATGTGTATCGAGTGAGCTGAAAGATTTTGACTTAGTCAATTACATCAATTTAGATGAAGAGTTGGTAGATGAAAACATCAATCATATTGTTATTTATTTCCAACTAAATGAAATCATACAGATAGATTAAAGGCTATGGAAAAAACTAATAATTGATTTGAATTAGCTGAAATAGATTTAGAATTAAGATGACCATGAGAGGTTTATTGAGTTAGACAATCAGGATTACCAGATTTAAAAATAGCAGATTTAAGAGATTTAGAATTAGTTAGTCAGATTAGAGAAGATATAGAAGAATTGTTTGAAAAGAAAAAATAGCATTTATTAAATGCTATTTTTTTTCGAATAAGAATTGTCATCTATTTCATTTTATTTCTTTGTCAATAAGTTTAAAATTGTGTTCTTTGAAAAATAATATTAATTCAACTGGGTCATAATAGTATATTTGCTGACATCTAATTCTCT
The DNA here is from genome assembly GCA_963979005.1 of uncultured Candidatus Altimarinota bacterium. GTDB lineage: Bacteria > Patescibacteriota > Gracilibacteria > BD1-5 > UBA6164 > UBA6164. The sequence continues at coordinate 1,171 of CAXBVF010000042.1, forward strand.
CTCATGGTAAAAATGTTATCTGTCATTTTAGATTTGTTACTACTTTTTTATTTAAGTTAAAAAAGAATTCTAGTTTTAACGCGTTTAAACTACTTTCCTTTTTTAATACTTTTGAAAAATATCCATTATCAAGTGGTATTCAATTTTGTACAAAAATTGATCATAATATATTTTCAAATGTTGAATTATTACTATTTAAAGTATGAATGTTGAATATTTCCATATCATCTTTAGTAGTATTTCATTTTCTAATTCTTACATCTAACCAAATCTGTTCACCTGAATTCAAAATATTATATAAGAGATCAATTATATTAGTATGGTTTATATTTCAAAAGGTATTACTAAAAAAAGTAAAAACTCTCTTATTATAATTTTTTGTTAATCTAAATATTTCATTAATGAATAATTCACTTGAAAAATCAGCACAAATTAATTTTTTATTTGTTTTAAGTTTTGATAATTTTGTATCTGATAATTTTAACATGCGTTTTGAAAGATCTACTCATATGTAGTCTACATTATACTCATCATCTTTTTCTAATTCTTTGAATAGTTCATTTTCAATATGAGAATCTCAACACCCTAAACTTATAAGACACATATTTTGTTTTTTCTCAAAGCAATTTTTAAAACCAAATGAATTTATATTTAATTGTTCTTTATTATTACTATGTCTAAAAAGAGGGTCCTCTTCATAAAATTTATAATACAACTCAGCTGATTTTCAGTTGTACAAAAATTTTTGATCTAAAACTCTATTTCTTAAACATGATGATATTTCAGATGTAATATCTGAATCAGATATAATATTATAAACAGACATTAATTAATAATTATGAAATAAAATTAGAATCAAAAATAGATATTTTTCAGTTACTGAAATCAAATGTAGATCCAGATTTAAATATGAAATAAGCTTTAAATGATCAAGGTCAATTACTTTCTATTTTTTTTATTTCTACTGATTCAGTATCGAACCAACCAGAATCAACTAGTGAATTAAATACTCTCTCATCTTCTATCTCCCAAACAACATTAGTTGAATTATTATACACTATATCAAATATGTCTTCAGAAAAATCATGGAAACAAGTATTTAATAAGTGATTTTTCAATTCTCTAGAATTATTTATATTTTGTTCCTCTAAATAAGATTTTAAATATTTTTGAGAATTTTCAATAGAGACTCATTTATCATTAAATTTTAGAATTTTCATAAGAGGTAAATATAAGGCTTGACTCTCAAATGATTTTTTTATTTGTTTGTGCTTAGGCATATGTGATAGAGTAGAAAGGTTATGTTCTCTATCAGATAATTTTAAAAGAATACATCAAATATTTTTTATTCATCCTGATAATATTTTATCTCTTTCATCGTTGAATTTTCAAGCTTCCTTTAAAAAACCTTTTTCTGTCTTTGTAACAGAATCAACTATAAAACCTATATTATCTCAGAATTGATTATAGATATCTTCTATTATTACTCATGTACAATCTTCGACTGTATCATGCAATAATCATGATATTAATAGATCTATGTTTTTGAATCTATTCCATATAGTAGAGGCTACTGCTACAGGATGACTTATATATGCTTCTCATGATTTTCTATTTTGTCACTCATGAGCATTTTTAGCAAAATGATATGCATTTTGAACTTTTTGCCTATCTTTATGGTCAATAATTTCTTTAATTAAATTATTGAATATGATTTCATATTTTTCCAATGTAAAAAAATCAAAAAATATAATATTTGAATTATACAACTTTTTACTTAAAAGTCAATTTAATATATTAATATGTTCAGTATAACTATTATTTTTAATAAATAAAATATTTTTTATTATATATTATATTTTATCAGTTTGTGTTTTGTTTTATTTTAGTTATCATATAATTTATAAATTATATTAAATTATATTAATCATGAATTTATTAGAATTTTTCTTCATTGTTTCTGGTATGATTATCTTGGTAATTGCTATTGATATCGCTAGAAAACAAAAATTTAATGCTCTTCATTTTTTGGTTTTTATTGGTATTGGTTGATGATTGTTAGCTTTTACTTTTTTTCCTGAAATATTGGATATAATCTGAAATGTTTTTTGAGTAGCTAGATGAGCTGATGTTTTAGTTTATACTTCTATAATATTTTTATTATACTTTGTTCTTTTGTTGTTAACAAAGCATGTTGATACAAGAGAAGATATGACAGAGTTGATTAGGGAAATGGCAATTGATAATTCATTAAAAAGAGAAATTAATTGAAAAGAAGTTTTTATTATACCTGCGTATAATGAGTGAAAAGTTGTTTATGAGACTGTGAAAAATATTTTGGATAAATGATACAAAAATATTATTGTTATAAACGATTGATCAAGAGATAAATCAAAATATTATTTAGAAAAACTGTGAGATAAAATAGTATTATTAAATCATTATAAAAATAGATGACAATGAGCATCACTTGAAACTTGATTTGAATATATTAGGAGATATTGAAATGTAGATTATGTTATAACCTTTGATGCGGATGGACAACATTCTTTGGATGACTTAAAAGAGTTTGAAAAAATATTAAAAAATCATCATAGTATTGATGTGCTACTTTGAAGTAGGTTTCTTTGAAAAAAGCATGTTTGAGTTCCTTTTATGAGAAAGCTTATTTTAAAGCTATGAATTTTGTTTACATTTTTTGTTAGCAGTATAAATCTTACAGATACTCATAATTGATATAGGGTTATTAGGAGTAAAACATTAAAAAAATTGAAACTTACTCATGATGGAATGAGTCATGCTTCTGAAATACTTGATATTATTTCAAATAAAAAAATTACATATAAAGAAGTCCCAGTCAATATAAAATATACAGAATATTCATTAAAAAAATGACAATCTTCTGGTAATGCTATTAAAATAGCTTTAAGAATTATATGGGGTAAATTTTTCAGATAGTTTTTAAAAAATACTTCATAAAATTAATAAACAATTAATACTTACAAGGTAATATAAATTTTTATATTACTTTTTTTATTGTATGAAAATTAGAATATTATTTTTTGTCGTTTTAATATATATAGTTTTATTTAATCAGGTTTTTTCTTTGTTTATATTTTCTGAAGTATTACCTAATACAATTGATGATACAAATTTAGAATATATTGAACTATATAATTCTTGAAGTTTAGAGCTTAGCTTGAGTTGATATATGTTGAAAGACAAGTCATGAAAACAATATATATTTTCTTCTTGAAATATATTACAGGCAAATGAAAAGAAAAAATATTTCAGACCAGAAACCAAAATACTTTTAAATAATATAGGTGAGGAGATATATTTGTATGCTAATGATTTAAGTTTAGTAGATAGTTTTAGTTATAAAAATAGTATAAAATGAGAAGCTCTAAATATCATTAATTTAACTATAGAGAATGATTTAGAGGATACTAGCTTTAGTTGAGATTTAGATAGTAGTTGAAGTATAGATATATTAGAAACTTTAGCTGAAGATACTGATGATGAGATTTTAGTGGAATATTCTACATGAGATATTGATTCATCTTTGAATGAAGATACTCTAAGCTGAACTATTATAAATAATAATGATTTAAATATTGAGGATGAAATTAATATTGAAGAGGAAAATTTGGTTGCACAAAATATTGAAATTCCTGATGTTATTTTTAGTTTTCAATCGCCAACATATCTATTAGAAAAAGATAAAAATATTGATCTATACAATTGTGATAGATCTAGGGAAGTATGTAAAATAAATTTGGATTTAAGAGGTAGTTTTACTCGAGAATTTAATGAAAATGATTATGAATGTTTAATTAATTTTTGATTTACTAGTTCAGAATCAAATAAGTGCAATCCTTCAAGTATTGTATTGTGAGAATGAATATATGAATTTAAAATTAAGATTTCTTCTAAAAATAATGTAAATAACTTCAGGGAAAAGAAAATTAAAATAATTAATGAATGATATATTAAACCTGTAAAAAAAAGTAGTAGTTCTTGAAATAAAAATACTAAAAAAGTTAGACTTCCTATAAAAATATTAGATCCTGAGATAATTGTTCAATGATGACTTAATGATAATTCTGAATGTAGTAATAAAAATAATTGTTTAATTAATGTTAGATATATAACTAAAGATTCAAATGAAAAATGTATCTGGGATTTTTGAGATTGAATTTATGAATGATGAATTGAACAAAAATGTAATCCCTGATATGTAAAATATTGATTTTGAGAATTTAATATTAAGTTAAAGGTTTATGAACGTGATAATAAGTCTAATTTTAAAGAAAGTGAATTAATGTTTTCAAATAAAACCCCCCTATTCCAAGCTTTACCCAAGGTTGAGAAAGGGATAGGGCAATTAATTATTTATAAAGTTATGCCTAACCCTGAGTGAAGTGATAATTTGGAATATATTGAGCTAATTAATAATACTGATGCTGTTTTTGATTTAAATGCTTGTAGTTTGGATGATATTATTGATGGATGAAGTAATGCTTATTACTTTGATAGTGAAGACTCTTTAGGTATATGAAAAAAGAAAAAATATTATAAAGAACAAACAAAAATTAATCTAAATAATAATGGTGATGAACTTAATTTATTTTGTAATTGAAAACTTGTAGATTCTTTAGTACGGAACTTTGATGTTAAAGGCTGATATTACTTAGATCACTCACGTTTAGATGTATTTTCTTGATATGCTAAAGTACTTGATGTAGTTGATGGTGATACTTTAAAAATAGAGTTTAATAAATCAAAAGAAATTGAAACTCTTAGGCTTATTTGAATTGATGCACCTGAAACGAAGCATCCAAATATGAAAGATGAAGAATTTTGAATAGAAGTAGAAAATTTTTTAAGAAATAAATTAAAGTGAAAAGAAATATTAGTAGAATTAGATACAAATAATCTTCGTGATAAATATTCTAGACTACTTTGATTTGTATATTTAGATGGAGAAAGCTTTAATAAAAAATTATTAGAACTTTGATATGCAAAAGCATACTTAAATTATGATTTTAAGTATATTAATGAATATAAAGAAACAGAAATAGTAGCTAAAGAAAATGAATTATGAATATGGTGAAATTGAGTTATTGATAATAGTTGAGAAATTGTTTCTCACATTGATAATTCATTAGTCTTAGAGTCTATAATTTCTGTGCAATGAAAGATATGAAATAATAAAATTTTAAACTGAAATTCTCTTATTTGTTATGACACTTGTAGTATAAATTTTGATGGATCAAAAAGTGAATGAAATATTAAAAAATACTCTTGGGATTTTTGAAATGGAGATAGTTATGAATGAAAAAATCCTGCATATATTAAATATGATAAATTTTGAAATTATAAAGTTCAACTAATAATTAGTTCTTCGGATTGAAATATAGATATAGGAGTATTTTATATTAATTTTACTAAAAGTATAAAAAAAGAAAAAATCTCTACTGTTTCAGTTATTGATAAAGTAGAGGCAAGTACTAATAATATTAAAGATGAAATTATTGTCTCTGAAAGTTCTACTAATACTTTCAGAGTTATACTCTATATTCTTATATTTATTTTTTGATTAGTATTTATATTTTTAATATTAAGGAAAGAAAAGTTATTTTAGTTTTCTTTAAAAAAATAATGTAATATTAATATCTAATTCGTATAATAGGAATATATTTTAGTTTTTTGCTTATAAATTATGAAAAAAGAAGCTAGTTTTATTGAATTACATTCTAAATTAATAATTAGGGTTTTGGTTTTAGTTTGATTATTTTTGATAATTAAATTATGGGCTTTATGATTATCTTTTTCTTGTGGTTGATGATGATTCATTAGTCTATGTATTATACCAACTCCATCTTACAGTTGGAGTATTGTTTGATATTTAACTATTATTATATTTATTATTTCAATATTTATTTTATTTAAAATAAAATGAACAAAGGATATAATGAAAAAAATTCAATTAGCTTTTTTGATATTTCTAATTTGAATTTTTAGTAGACAGATTTTGTTTTTAATTTCAAGTGACTTTAAGTTTTATTTGACTCCTATGCAAAATAAATATATGGATGAGGATTGAAATATAACAGATTTAGATTTATATTTAGAATTAATCACAAAGCATTGCAATAATAACAAAAATAATGAAGTAGCTAATTGTGCCTGAAAAATGGCAAGTACTTATGATACTCCAGAGGACTATATGAAGGTATTAGATTATGCTATAGAGCATAGTTATAGAAATCTATATTCTGTTGCCTATAATAATTTCGAAAATGAAATATGATTAGAAAATATGATAAAAAGATATCATAATGTTAATTTTTATGCTAATCTAATTTATATTTATTATGATAGTGAAACTGAATTAAATTTGATAAAGAAAAATACTGATAATAAAATTTTATTAGACTTAATTGATTTTGTTGAAATTACAATGAAAGATCCAGTAAAATGATATAAATGGGAATTGAGTGAAAATATGTCTGATTATAATAAAAATGAATTGTATATTAAGAATTTTAAAAGGAATCTTTATAAAAAAATGAAAGAAGAGTCTACAATTAATACTATTATATTTAAATAAAAAATAAAAAATGAAATTAAAACTTATTTTATCAATATTATTATTGATATTTATAAATGTGTCTAATTTATCTGCTTATTCTGGTTTAAATTCAGTTGAAAGTGATGTATTAAGCTTTTGATGAGACAATAAGTGTGAGAATATTAAGGAATCAGATATTCCTACTATTTTTATTCCTTGAATCTTGGCTTCATGGTATAGTGAAGAATGATATAAAGAAAATAAGATTAAAAGATGGATTCCTGATCCCGTAACTCATAGTTATGATACTTTATTTTATGCCTTTGCTGAGAATTGATATGATTTAAAGGATGTATTTTATAAAGATGAGTTTAATACATATATAGAGTGAAATCCTAAAAAATCACTTTATTTATTCTGATATGATTGGAAAAAGGACAATAAAATAACAGCTAAACTACTTGCTAATCTTATTTTTCAAATAAGAGAACAATATGAATCGGTTAATTGATGTGATATATGAACAGTTAATATTATAGCTCATTCTATGTGATGATTAGTGGCTAGGGCTATGCTCGAAGATATGTGTGCTAGTGATGAAGAAATATTAAATTATTATAATTTATCTACTATACAGGAATGAAAATTAAAAGTATTTTCAAGTAATAAATGTAATTACACAAAAATAAATAGATTAGTTACTATTTCTACTCCTCAAAGATGAGCTCCAAGTAGTTTTCCTATGTGGACTAAATGAGATATTAGAAGAACTGATGCTTTATTTAAATCAGTATTTCTTAAATGACAATTATGAGTTTCATCAGATGAAGAAATTTATAAATTAATTCATTGATATGATACTAGGGCATTAAATGGTATTGTTACTATTTGACAATTATTACCAGATATAAAAAATTATAATTCTTATAATAAAGAATTAAATTATTTGTATCAATATGATAATAAATTGAATAACAATGTTCATCCAGTAAATAATTTTTTGGAAGAATTAAATAGGGAAGAAAATATTGATAAAATGTTTTCAAATATAGATAAAGAATATAATTTATATTATTCTAGTTTGACTTGAAATGATAATAAATGGTTTATATGAAATAAAAATAATACAGTTTGATTTGATATCAGTTCAAGTTATAAAGAAAACTGATATATTTATGATGATGCTACTGATAATTATAAATGAAAAGGCTTAGATTCATTTTATTCAGAAATTCCTAAAAGAAATATATATAATATAAATGATAATATTAGAAATGAAAAATGATTTTGATGAGATTGAACTGTAGCTTCTAATAATTTATTATTAAGCTATAATGATGATTTAAAAATTATTAAAAATGATAAATTAAAGATAAAAAAAATTCAATGTTATAATAATGATTTTTTTGAAGAATTTTGATATGATTTAAAGAATATCGAAAATGTACTATCTAAAAAGATATGAACTGAAACTTTATTAGAATTATGTTCTCATGCTAAAATGCCAATGATTACATCTATATATATTATTAATGAAGTCGCTAATTTATGATTTTTTGAATGACTGAAAGAAGTTGAAATAGTCTTAAAAGAACAAGAATTACTATACAAATATTTATGATATGCAAATTATTGAAGTATATATGAAAAAAGTAATGCTATAAATTCATATGATACTGATTTAGTTTGAAGTTCATGAGAGGGTTCACTAGATTTATCTTCTGCTCCTGAAATAAAATATAGCTATGAAATGTGATGAATTAAAAACTCTGACAAACTTAATGAAAGATTTTCTAATTGAGTATTTAATACTATTTTTAAAGATAAAAATGAAATAGATTATTTTATATCTAATAAAGATAAAGATTATGTTGATTGAAAATCATTAGAAATGTCATGAAAATTATGAACAGTTAGTTCATTACTTCGTTATGAAGTTTTATCGCCAATTAATCTAATTATAGAGGATGAACAATGACGTAAAATCTGAATTAATCCAGAGACTTGATTAATTATAAATGAAATACCATGAGCTTGGACTAGTTGAAATACTGAATGATCAAATGAACCTGAATTTTTCTTGATTCCGAGAACTAGTACATGACAGATATTACATAAAATACATAGCTATCCAACAGGTGAATGAGAATATAAAATTGTTATGAATGAGATAAAATATAGTAACGAGGATGAAAATATTTTAGATGAAATTATTATTGATTGAGTAGCAAAAGAGTGAATTATAGAAAATTATATAGTTTGAATAGAGTGAAATAAGTCTTGATACAAAAAAATAGATGATGAAGTTTCGAGTATTCTTAAAAAATCTAATAATTCTAGGAAATATGCTGATATTTTGAGACAAATATATTTTATTTTAGATACAAAATATACAAATATAGAAAAGACGAAATTAAAAGATAGGTTAATAAAACTGAAATGAATTGATTATGGTAAATTTAAAGATAATGAGAAAATTATTTATTTGATTTGAAATATAATTGATTATTTAGATAAATAGTTATTTCTGAGATATTTACAAATAAAAAAGACAAGAAAACTCATATAAGTTCTTGTCTTTTTTTATATTTTATTATACTTATTAAAAGCTTATTTTT
>CAXBVF010000043.1:0-9996 GCA_963979005.1 uncultured Candidatus Altimarinota bacterium
AACTATAGGCTCAGCAGGAACAACTTTACTAATTTCTACTGACGAGTCTATATTTTCATTAATCAATACCTGAGCTAAAAATTTTGTTCAATCTGTATCAGCAACCGTATCATATGATAGAATTTCAGCAATTTCGTAAGTATTCACTAAATCAGTGGAATTATAAGCCGTCTGTAAATTTGTAATTAAATCTATTTGATTAGCTTCAATTTTTAAATCTGCTAATGATCAACTAAATACTTCATAGACTCAGTCATTTACTAGAGTTAAAGTCCCTCAAGCGTCAGCATCATATCATGAATCTCTATAATTACTTGGTAGATTTGCATATCAATGAGATATTAATTTTCATTGTGTTACCAATTGCTCAATACTATCAACAGTAATATCTCAACTAATAATAGTAGGTACAGCTAAAATATATATATTAGTTCCATCTACAACTTTTAATATTTTTCAATTATATTCTCAAGTAATATAGGCAGATGCAATTTTTAATACAGCATGAGTATTACTTACTATACTATTATTTAAAACAATATCATCTCATTCAAAAATTCAGGCTAATTCATACTCTTGTTTATTATTTGTAATAGAATAAACATAATTTTTATCAGTAAGTGGATCTGTAGGAACTTGATCTAAATTTTCTACATTAGAAAAAGTATCATCTCAAAATAATCATTGAGTCCAAGCAGTTAAACCTCCAGAATATGTAATAATAGTTCAATTTGTAGTATTAGGATATTTCCCTGAATCTAAGTGAAATAACTCAAGAGAAGTTTTCATAGAAGACATATCAGAAATTCTTACAGAATCTCTAGAAGAAAGAGGGTATCATTGAAGTGAAATAAATGCAATAGTTCATAATATTGCTAATATTGTAATTACTACTATTAATTCTACTAGTGTGAATGCATATTTTTGTTTAATCATAATGCTTTGAAAAATTATAAATAATTGTACTAATATTATATTTTTTTATAAAAAGAAAGCCAAAAATTTAAAATTTTTAGCTTTACATAATTATTATATATTTTCTTATTTACTAATAATTCTAAAATTTTTCTTCCCTTTTCTGAGAAGTAAAACTTTTTTATTTATAAAATCACTAGAAAAATCATAATTAAAATCAGATATTTTCTCTTCATTTATATTGATAGCTCCAGATTGTACTGCTTGTCTAGCCTCAGAATTTGATTTAGCTAATCATGACTTAACTATTAGTTCAAATAAATTTTCTTCACTATACTCAAATCATCACATAGCTTTTTGAAAAGTTTCAATTTCACTATTTTTTAATCATTTCAATATTTCTAATCTATCAGCTCCTCCAAACATAAAATCACTTATTTTTAAAGCTAAATCAGCCTCTTTTGTTCCATGAATTATTTCTACTACTTTGTAAGCAAGTAGTTTCTGTCATTCTCTATTTTCAGGACTCTTCATATGTTCTTTTACTTTTTCATCTATATCTTCTATTTCCAAAAGTGTTAACATTTTTAAATATTTTGAAATATCATCATCTGATGTATTCATAAAATACTGGTAAATTTCATAGGGACTTGTCATTGAACTATCTAGCCATATAGCATTTCACTCAGATTTACCAAATTTTTTTCATCAAGCATCAGTTATCAATGGCCATGTTAAAACATCAGCCTGACCATCATATTTTTTTCTAATTAATTCTGTTCAAGTTACTAAATTTCACCATTGATCTTGTCCTCAAATTTGAAGTGTTACATCTCTATCTTTAAATAATCTTACATAATCATATCATTGCAATAACATATATGAAAATTCTGTATATGATATAGATTTATTTGGATCCTCTACTCTTTTTTTAACAGTATCTTTTCATATCATATTATTAACAGTAATATACTTTCATACTTCCCTTAGAAAGTCTAAATATCACATATCTTTAAAAAAATCTTTATTATTTACAAAATCAAATTTAAAACTTTTTCAAGTAAAAGATTTTAAATTATTAAGTATATTTGAAATCTGTTTAGAGATTAATTTATCGTTATTATCTAAATCATCTTCACTCAAAAAATTTCTCTCAGATTCTTTTCATCCTGGATCTCATATCATACCAGTAGCTCATCATGTCAATGCTATATATTTGTTTCATCTTTTCATTAGATGAACTCATACCATAAAACCAATGAAATTTCATAAATGTAGTGATGCCGCTGTTGGATCAAATCAACAGAAAAAACTTCATTCTCAAGCATCAAATTTTTCAAATAAATCATCATTTGAAATTTGATACAAAAGTCCTCTTTCCTCTAATTCTTGTTTTAATTTTTTCATTTTTTTATCTTAGTTTTTATATTATTAGTCAATTTATACTTATTTTGCCTATAAAATCAATAAAATTATTTGATTTTTAACATATATTTAGTAAATTTAACTAGAAGTGTTTAAATTATTTGTACAATGAATAATAATTAATGAAAGAATTAGATATATCTAAAATATTCTGATCAAAATGTAGATCTAAATTACTAGAAAAATTTTATCTAGAATATGAATCAGGAAATAATGAATGATTCCATATGAGGTGATTATCTAGAGATTTAGATGAACAAATTAATTCTATAAAAAGAGAATTAGATAATTTAACTATGCTATGAATTTTGAAACATAAAAGTTCTTTAAAAAAGAAAATATTTTATGTAAATACGAAATTTTATTTAAACGATGAGTTTACTCAAATATTTTTGAAAACCTATAACCCTATAGATAAAATCAAGGAATATTTCAAGCCATATACAGATTTAGAACTTATAATAATAAATGAAGCTGTAAAAACAAAACTAACAACAAATTGAAAAAATATACTAGACATATTTTTAATCTGAGAAATAGATAAGGATCATTTAAGTGATTTTTTAGCTGCTACTTTTTATTGAAGAAAAGTAAAATATGCAATTATTTCAACAGAAGATTTTTATCATAGACTAGAGTTCTGAGATAAATTAATAAAAAATATCTTAACTGAACATTGAAATATATATCTAAGAGACGCATTAAAAATAAAAGAAAAACTAGAAGCTTAAGCTTCTAGTTTTTTTATAATTTAACTACTCATATTTTTTCCTCAAATTTATTATACTTTATTTTATAAAAAGTATTTATTCATACCATAGCAGCATTATCCATACAATACAAGTTTTTAATAGGATAGATAAATTTCAATCATTCTTTATTTGCTAATTTTTCTATTTCTTTTCTCAATTTATTATTAGCACTCACTCATCATGCTAACATGACAGTCTTAACCCCATTTTCTTTTGCAGCATTTATAAGTTTCCATGCCAAAACTTCTGTAACTGCATTTTCAAACTCATATGATATTTCTTTTTTATCTTCTAGACTTAATTCTCATTTTTCTAGCTTTCTTTTATCTACTTCCCTTTTCACACTACTTTTTAAACCTGAAAATGAAAAATTATGCTCTCTTTTTACTAACCATACTCTTGGAAATAAATTAGTAGAAACTCATCATTCTAGTTCATATTCCTCTGCTAGTTTACTAATTACTGGTCATCCTGGATATTCAAGTCACATCATTTTTGCTGCTTTATCAAATGCTTCTCATCATGCATCATCTCATGAACTACCTATTTTTTTTATATCAAACATTCCCTCCATATAATAAATATCATTATGTCATCCTGAAACAGTCAAACAAACAAGTGGAAACTCTATATCATCTTCTTTTCTTTCCAAAAAATTAGAAAAAATATGTGCCTCAATATGATTTATAGGAATTATTTTTTTATTTAATACTGTTGAAATAGTTGAAGCCACTGTTGTTCAAGTTAAAAGTGAAGGTAGTAAACCTGGATTGGTAGTAACTGATATATAATCAACATCATTTAAGGTCAATTTAGCACTATTCAATACATTTGTAAGTACTTTAAATATATTATTAGCATGTTCTCTTGCTGCTACTTCTGGAACTACACCTCCCGTCTTATTATGAATAAATATTTGACTATCAGTATCCATAGCAAGTAATTTATCATTATCAAAAATTGCAATAGACGTATCATCACAAGATGTTTCAAAAGCGAGTATTATCATTTAACTTATATTTTAATTAATTAATTCTTTCTTCTCCAAAAATAACATTTTTCTGAACCATTATATAACTTTCTTTTTTTATAATTATCAAGTTTTATTAAAGAATCAAATTCTAAAAAACTAGAAATTATTCAACCTCACAAATGTGGATTAAGTCTAAATAATTTATCTATATTATTATACATTCACTTAAGATTTTCATCCTTAAGCCTTTCTCAATATGGAGGATTAGAAACAAGTGTTCCTGAAATATCTATATCTAAATATTCATTAAAATCTTTTTGTTCAAAATTTATTTCTCATGCAATTCATGCTCTAGCAGCATTTTCTTTAGCTAATTCTACCATTTCAAAATCTATATCACTAGCTACTATATTATAATCACCATCATATGTTTTTTTTCTAGCTAAAGCTCTCTCATTTTCTGATGATTCCCAATCTATAAGTCATAATTTTTCATAGGCAAATCATCTTTTAAGTCATGGTGCTATATTTTTTGCAATCATATATGCCTCTATAGGAATAGTACCTGAACCACAAAATGGATCATAAAGAGTTTCTTTAAATCTCCAGTTTGACAATAAAACTAAAGCTGCAGCTAACGATTCTTTTATAGGAGCTTCTCAAGCTTTTGTTCTATATCATCTCATATGAAGAGCCTTACCTGATGTGTTTAATAATATTCTAACTTTGTTATCTATTATGAGTACCATTATTTCTAATTTTTCTAACTCTTCATCTTCATTCACTATATTATTATCTCAAACCAGTTTTTTAACTACTGCTTTTTTTGATAAACTCTGAATAGTTCTAGCTGAAAATAATTCACTTCTAACTGAAGATGATTTAATATGTATAGGAAAATCTTTTTTAAAATATTGTTTCCAATTAATAGAGTAAACTAAATCAAAAAGCGTATCAAAATCTGTAACATTCTCTTGTTCTGCTAACAATAAATATAATTTATTCCCTACTCTAGACCATAGATTCACTCTAGGCATTAATTCTATTCATCCAGAAAAAGTAATAAGTCTATCTACTACATCATCTATTTTTCAACCTTGTTTTTCTATTTCTTTTTTAGCAATTGATTCTACTCCAGCTATTGTTGATAATACAAATTTCATTTATTTTTATTAATTATTAATATTACACTTTTTTACATATAAAATAAACCCTTTCACTTTGCGCAGTTACTTCCCCATAATGATAATCTATAATTTCTAATATTTTAAATCATTTTTCTTTTAACTCTTTCTTTATTTTATTAATAGGGAAACTATTTTCTCTTACCACTTCTTCTATTAGAGAATACGAAGCTTTCCCCTCTACCTCTGGGAGAGGGTTAGGGTGAGGATTTTTTTTAAATATTTTAACTAACCATTCATAAATTCAATCTTTCTTAAACATTTCTAAACAAACTGTATCTTCTCAGAAATTATAAAACTGTGCAAAATCTTTTGTAATATTATCAAATTCATAAACAGTATTTATATCAAAAATAAATAATCAATCCTTCTTCAAGTGCTTATTAGACATTTCAAAAAAATCTTGCCACTGCTTCCATTCTAACAAATGACAAATAGAATTATAATTACATAAAATAGTGTCAAATGTCTTGTTTAAATTAAAATCTGTCATATCCGCTAAAATTAATTCAACCTTTTGTTCCCCTCCTTTAGAGGGAGGGATTAGGGGTGGGTTTAAATTTAATTCAGCTTTTTCAAGCATTTTTTCACTTATATCCAATCAACTTACTCTATATCAGGCATTTTTTAATTCTTTTGCTACTATTCATGTTCAACATGCTACTTCTAATATTGTCTTTGTTTCTGGTTTATATTCTTTTATACAATCCTCAATCAAAAACTCCACCTCATCTTCTATAGGATTATTTATAGATCTAACTATTTTGTCATAATATTCCAAAAAAATATCATATGTTTTCATTATTTTATTTCTCACAAATTAATATCTTTTAGTTTTTGATCAAAACTATCAACTACATTTTTTAACATATAATCAACACTTTTTGTTCAAAACATGTTAACTCTTTTTTTCACATTCATGTATATATCTGAAAAATCTTCTCCTCAAAATACTTTTTCTATCTGAGCTTCAAACAATGCACTCAGCACATCAGCATGTTTAGCTACAGCTCATAAATCTCAATCAAAAGGATTTAGCATATATTGAGATACTTGATCTTTATATTCTTTATCTACGTACGAAAATATATAATCATCCATCATCTTAATTTCTACCTTTTCAAGTACTTCCACAAAACCAGGTATAGCTTTTTTTGTTGGAGTTATTATGTCTCATGTTATGGCTTCAGGTATATCATGATAAATAGACCTTAACATTAGTTCTTCTATGTCATAATTAGCCCCATTATCATTCTCTATATTTCATATTATATATGAAATAAATGTTATAAGCACAAGATGACTCATAACTGAAATAGGAAAAATTCTAGTTTGTTGATTCCATCTCATTGAATGACTTAATCTTCTAATATGAGCTAAATATTTTTTATAATCCTCATTTCTCATCAGAGAATCTAAACTTTTTAAGTCTTTTCTTTTTTCTTCAAGAGATAATATTATCTGATTTAGAGGAACATCATACATTTCTGAAAATACTTTTTGATTAACTCTACATTCCATAAATCCAGCATATTTTTTTGATGCTTCTATAATAGAAATTTCTAATTTTTTACTCTTATTATTTAAGGTATTTTTTATATCATCTTTTATACTTTTTGGAGCATCCTGAGATAATAAATAATCAAAGGCTTTTTTCTCAATATTAGAAAAAATATTTTCATCTACTTGCATAATGTAATCCCTTGTTCAAGAATTTATATCAGAAATAACAAGTCATGAAAATGAATTAAAAATAATTCTTTTAAGTAAAAATTCTTTATCTACTTCCTTTCATTCCTTTTCTTCTAAATATGCCAAAAATAATGCAACATGCATAACAAATCAGACATTATCCAAATGACTCACATCTTCTATACGAGGGAAATTATTCCACCTCTTCATTGTTAATCATCTAGTAAGCATTAATTTCAGAATATTTCAAATCATATTTTTTTAATAAAAATTAATTATATTTATTATAACTAATATAATGTATATGTAAATAGTATTTATATAAATTAATACCCTTCATGTAATTCATCTTCATGTAATTCATCTTCGTGTAATTCATCTTCATGTAATTCATCTTCGTGTAATTCATTATTCATATCATGTGAATGATGCTCTCATTCTATAAGTTCTTCAAATGATAAAAATAAAAATATTCATAAAATAATAAATACTAAATATCATATTTTTTTAGTTGTAGTTCACTTTCACTTAAATTCTGGAAATATATCAGCAAGAGCAGTATATAATAATCATCATGCTATAATAGCTAATATATAATACTTATTAGCTATTAAAAAATCTGCAAATGGAAATGTAAATATCGCTCATAATATACCACCAAAAGCAGCAAAATAAGCATATTTTATATTATTACTATTCATTATATAGTTAACAATATTTTGTGGTATTGAATGAAGTAGAACTGCAATCGTAGTAGCCACTCAAAAGTTAAAATTCACAGAAAAAGCAGAAAAAATAACTATACCATGAAAAGAATTATGAAGCATCGTTCAACCAAACATTAGTATTCAATTTTTATGTTCATGAGTATGATGAGAATGACATTTACTTTCATGTCATAGATCTTTACAATGATGCCAATGTAAAAATAATTCAAGTAAATAAAATATAAAAACCCCAATTAAAATAAATATTCATAATTCACTACCAACTAAATGCCCTCATTCAGTAAGTTCTGGTATAAAACCAAGAAAGATTATTCATAGAAGTAGTCATACAGTTAAAGCTGTAATATATTCTAAATAGTTAGTTAAGTTAGTTTTAATAAGTCTTGTGATTAAAACTACAATTATTATTCAAAGAGCAACAACTATATTTCATATAATTGTTAGTATAAATGGTGATAATTCCATAGAAAAAAATAAAGTTATAAAATCGTTTATAATTTTATAACTTTATTATTAATGTCAATTTTATTTTTGCTCAACTTCAAGTGTATATCATCAATCCAAAGCTCAACTCATTCATGTAATTCAAATTACAATATCACTAGGAGCAGTATTTCAATCCATCTCAATAATTCTCTCATCAGACTCTCAGATATCTATAGCACAGTCATGAACATAGTTTTTTTCAGGTGGAAATACCTTACTAAGAGCCTCTGTTTTATAAACATACATACTCAATTTATTTTCCTCTCATTCCTCAGTTAATTTAACTGAAATATCTTTATTCTTCAAAAGTACAACTCTATGAAGTACCAAGTTTCAATCAAAATATTTATAATTTTCTGGATAAAAACATTTTGTATATGCAAGTGAAGCCCATGATAAATTTTCCATTACTAATCAGTTTGATATATTTCAAATATATTTATCCTTGTTATCATCACCAAAATGTAATTTTACTAATTCTCACTTAACTGGTTCTTTAATTTCAGAATTTATAGATAAAAAGGGATTTTCTATTCAAGTTTTATCAAATATAATTACCACAATTTTAGCATCAGGTGGAACAAAATAATAAACCAATCATGCAATCAAAATAACAAGTAGTATTAAATTTTTCATATATTTTTTGTTAATATTTAGAGTCTATCTTTTTAATAAATTCACTTAAATCTTTTTTTATATTAGCAGTTAATTCTAACTGCTTTTCTCTAGTATAATGAAAAAAGTTAATTTTCCAAGCATGAAGTGCTTGTCTTTTTAATCAATAATTTCTTTCAAAGTAACTATTAAGTTTTTTATCTCCATAATTTTTGTCTAATATAATAGGATTTCATAAACTAGCTAAATGTACTCTAATCTGATGCATTCTTCATGTTTCAATTTTTACTTCTAACTCTGAAATTATTAATTCACCTTCATTTGTCCTTAATTTGTGTTCTTTTAATAATTTATAATGTGTTACTGCTGTTTGTCATTTTTCAGATATTTGAACTTTGTTTTCATTTTTGGCTCACTCAATTCTAAGTAATTTCTTTCTAATAGTTCATTTTTCTCTGGACAATCTTCATAATACTATTGCATAATATGTCTTCCCTATTTTTTCATGACTTTTGAAATCATTAACAAGCTTTGTAAGAATATCTTTTTTCTTGGCTATCATTAATATACCTGAAGTATCTCTATCGATCCTATGAATTAAACTAGGTCTAAATGTAAGACTATTTAATTTTTCTCACAGATAATCCTGTACCTGCATAATCAAATTTGTTTCCTTTGTTTTATGATCCCCAGGATGTACATTTATTCAAGAATTTTTATTTACGATAAATAAATCAGCATCCTCATAGACTATATCATTTTTATTAAAACTATCTTCTTTATTTAATTTTTCTGATTCTTCTTTTCTAGAAAGTTCATCAAAATCATTATCACTTAAATGAATTTTTATTTCATCTCACACTTGTAATTTATACTCATTATCTCTCTTTTTAAATTTTCATTCACTTCCCTCAAACTTTACTTTTATCTTATCCTTTCTATTAAATTTAAATAATAATCATCTTGTGGCTCTCGGAAAAAGTTTTTTCAAAAACTTATCCAATCTCTGATTAGCATCGTTTTCTTCTATTTTAAATTGTTTCATTTATATATTTATTATTAGCTATTCCCACTCCTTACAAGGGATGGATTTAGGGGCTGGGTTATTGGAATACCGTAAAGTCAAATGCCTCATTAACAGTTTGAGAAGCTACTTTTACTTCAAGATCTTTTTTAAATCATGTTGATTTTCATGAAGATGAAATTTTTGTAAAACGAAGAGGTAT
>CAXBVF010000044.1:0-9499 GCA_963979005.1 uncultured Candidatus Altimarinota bacterium
TTAATAAAGCTGCTTGAGTTAATGTATTTACTGTGTCAGACACGGCTAAAGATTCTTTAAATGAATTTATTGCAAAAAACCCAAATCTTAAAGACTTAGAGGTTAAGTACACAAAGGATATGTCGGAGCTTATTATAGAGGATTATAATAATCTATCTAGAACAGCTATTCAAACGATTATTCTTGTATTTTTAACTATATTAATATTTGTATGATTCAAAGAGTCCTTAATTGCATCGTGACTTATCCCTCTTGCATTTTTAGTAACATTTATAGTATTAGATATTATTTGATTTTCACTTAATTTCTTAACAAATTTTTCCCTTGTTTTAACTCTTTGAATTGCTATTGATACAGTAATAGTAATTATAGAATGAGCCAGTGAAAAAATGAGGCTATGATATAATAAGCGTTCGGCTATTTTATTAGCAGTACATGATTTCAAGGCTCCATTAATAGCTTGAACATTAACTACCTTGGTTGCATTTTTACCACTTATGTTTTTACCATGAGTAATGTGAAAATTTTTAGCCTATATCCCAATTACGGTTTTTTCAACATTAGTTGCCGCGTTAATATTATCACTTACAGTTAGTTCTGCCTTATTTGTTAAGTTTATGAGTGATTCTAAGGGTTATCATAAAGATGAAAAACTAGAAAATACATTTACAAAAGAACAAAAAATATATTTAGATAAAGAAAGAGAGTGAAAAGCTCCTCTTAGACACGATAAATCTTGATTAAGAGATAAGTTACTTATTTGAATGTGATTAAGATTTTATAATTTACTAAAAAATATATTAATTAGTAGAAAAAAAAGAATATTATTAATCTTAAGTCCTATTGTTTTACTAGTTTTTACTTTTTTATATATATCTCCACAAATAGGTTTTACATTGTTTCCAGCAGCTGATAACGCAGTTATAACCGGTACGATTGAAGCTCAAGAATGAACTACTGAAGAATCACTAGAAAAATATTTACCAGAGCTAGATAATATACTTTTCAAATATCCAGAATTAAAAGTATATTATACGAGTATAGCATGAAATAAAATTGAAATTTATGTAGAACTACTAGAATCAAGAATAAGGCAAGAGGAGTGAATGAGAAATGTATTTGAGATAGAAGCTTTGATGATCAAAGATATTAAAAAATTTGAATCAGAATGATTTTTCGTATCCTTTGAAACTCTTAAAGAATGACCACCAACAGGTAAAGCAGTATGAATAAAACTAATTGCAAATAACACTAAACAAGTAGAAGAATTAAAGAGGGTAGCGAATATATTTAAAGATAAGCTTAAGAGTATTGAAGGAGCAAAAAATGCTTGAACATCTGCAACAGAAACACCTGGACAATTTATTTTTGAATTTGATAGATCTAAGTTAGCAGAAATTTGATTAATTCCAGATGATATTTTATGAGAAGTGTATTTTTATACATCTTGAGTTAAGGCTTGAAGCTTTAAATCAGAATATGAAGATAATGATATAGTATTAAAGATTAAAGATTTTGATGAAGAATTAAGTCCTGATGATATTAATAATTTACTTGTTAATACAAAAATTGGAAAAATAAGAGTAGGAGATTTTGCAGATTACAAATTCACAAAGGCTGTATCTACAATAAGTAGAGAAAAATGAAAAATTTCTATTACTATTGATGCAGATGTTGAGTTTTGAAAACTTCCAAGTGATGTTCAACCAGAATTTACTAAATACGCAGAAGATTATATTTATCCTGAATGAATTTCATTTGTAGCTTGATGAGAAAATCAAGAAAATGCTGATTTAATTTTATCTACAGTGAAGTCTCTTTTTATAGCATTATTTCTAATATTTTCTATTCTGGTATTCCAATTCAATTCATTTAAGCAGCCAGTTATTGTATTATATTCTGTTGTACTTGCTTTACTTTGAGTTAACTTATGATTATATGCTACTTGAAACCCTTATTCTATGACATTTGCTATTTGATTTATAGCTCTTACATGAGTAGTTGTAAATGATGCTATTATATTAATTGATAGAATAAATAAAAATTTAGCTAAATGAATTGATGATTTACACGCTGTAATATCAGCAGGGAAGTCTAGATTGCAACCTATTATAGTAACAACACTTACAACAGTATTTTGAGTATTGCCATTAGCTCTTCAAGATGAATTTTGGGCATGACTTTGATTTACTATTGTATTTTGATTATTTGCTTGATCTACAATGACATTATTTGTAATACCTTCACTTTATTATGAAGTAGTGTTAAGAAAAAATGAAAAAAAGAAATAAAAAAAGTTCGATTAATTCGAACTTTTTTTATTTAGCTTTTAATACCTGAATACTTGGTACTACATGCTTTCATTTATGGATTCAATAGACTGTAACTAATTCATCTCATTTATTCAATACTCATTTCTTCTTTAATATTTTTAATGCATTTTCTATATTTTCTTCATCACTTTTCTTTTTAATTATAAATGTCTTAAGTCAAAATAAAATTGTTAATTTCTTTAGTATAGAATCCGTAAATGTAAATGTAAGAACTGGAATATTTGGCCTAAATGCAGCAGCTGTTTTTGCCATAAATCATGAGTCTGTAAAAATCATTAAAGCTTTTGCATTTAAGTTTTCAGCAGTAATAACTGCATTCTTTATTAATAATTTCTTATTTTCATGTTTTCATAAGTCTCTTGTAAAATAATCATGTTTATATTTTACTTGAGTCTCTGAATATTTTAAAACATTTTTCATTGTTCTTACTGCCTCAAAAGGATATTTTCAAGCAGCTGTTTCTCATGATAACATAGTACAATCAGCTTTTTGCATGGCAGCATTAAATATATCTGTAACTTCTGCTCTAGTTGGAATGGGATTTTCAAGCATTGATTCAAGTATTTGAGTAGCAACAATAAAATAAGTTCAACTAGCCTTACATTTATCGGCAATAATTTTTTGAATCATTGGAAGGGTTTCAAATGGTACCTCAGCTCATAAATCTCACCTAGCTATCATTATTCAATCGGATTCTTCAATTATTTCATCTAAATTATCTAATGATTCCTGATTTTCTATTTTTGATATTATTTGTATATCATCTGGAGCTTTTATTCTCTTTAGATATTTTCTTAGTTCCAAAATATTATCTCTATTTCTAACAAAACTAAGAGCTATAAAATCTGTTCCCTTTTTAACTGCAAATTTTATATCTTTTTTATCACTAGCTGTAATTCATGGTAAATGAATTTTTATACCAGGTAGGTTTACATGTCTCCTAGATCATATTGAATGCTTATTTAATGCTTTACATATTAATTCTCAAGGTTTTTTCTCTATAACCCTAGCCTTAAGTAATCATGTATCAATATCAATAATATGTCATACTTCTAAATCCGTAACTATGTACTCATAATCACAAACTATAACCTTTCTTTTCTTCTTATTTGTTATATCTTTTTCATTAGCAAAAGTAGTGAATATAAAAATATCACCCTTTTTAAGACTTATTTTTTCATCTATTGATTTTGTTCTTATTTCTGGTCACTTAGTATCTGTTAATATACCAAGATTTGTTTTTCATTCAGTATTAAGCTTTTGAACTGATTTAATAATTTTTGAAAAATATTCATAGTTTGAATGTGAATAATTCATTCTAACTATATTAGCTCATTTTTTATATAATTTTTCTATTCATTTTTCGTCATCTACTGATGGTCATAGCGTAGTTATGATCTTTGTTTTTTTGAGTTGTTTCATAATTTTATATGGTGAAATCTAAAAATTAATAATATTTAAATCTTTAAAATAATCAAGTCAGGTTATGATATATTTGAGAAATTATTTTAACTTTAATATTTTAAGCAATATTGTTTTTCAAATATTTTCAATATGTGATATATTTAAAAAATGAATATATCATTCAAATCTAAACAAATGAATTCCGTCAGATGTTTTTTTTATGATAATAAAATATGGATTAAGTCTATCATTTAATAATTCTAATATTTTATCTGACTTATCTAAATGTTTATCTTGAATTCTTACAGATATTTTAAATATAGGAATATTTTTATTTTTATTAATAATAATCAGTCATTTGTGGAATGAATTTAAATATGAATTAATTATAGAACCGTGATTTTCTGGAGTATTAAAAGCACTTTCAATACTTTCTTTAGTGTGTATCTTTAATAAACTAAAAGATGTATGTTTATTAATTTCCTGCATCCAAGTAGTTAGTAATTGATCTGCGTCAGATTTTTCAGAATTAAAAATCAAATAATCATCTAAGTTATTTTTTATTAAATCCTTTAATTCTATACAAAAAACAACTTTTCATCTTCCCATAGCTCATGCACTAATGATTGATAAGCTAAAATATTTATCATATAACTTATCTAAAAATGGTAACATACTATTATATAAAATATTGGCGGCGTTACGATCATATTCTTCACCTATAATAACAGGAAAATAAATCTTGGTATTATAATTTACACTTCAAAGGCTTCGTAATTTCTTGATTAATTTTGAACAATACAAGTGGGCTACTTCCTTAAATACAGTATTATTTATTTCATCCTGTTTACTTATTTTATTTTTAGTTAGTCTAGTAACAATTTCATTGTAAATTTCCATCTTTTTATTATAAACTACCTTAAATACTAAACTCTTTTTTTATTTTTTCTAATATATCCTTTTCAATTTCTTCTAATTTCATATCACTTATAAAACCAGCCGCCTGTTTATGTCATCATCATCCAAAACTTTGAGCTATTAATGAAGTATCATAGTTTGGCGTAGATCTAAAGCTAGTTTTAACTTGTCAATTACTTGTTTCATAACATATAAATGATACTTCTACTCATTCTATATTTGCAAAAAATTCTGATATTAATCCTGTTAAATCTCTATCATTTGAATTAGTTTTTTTGAATAATTCTTTATCAACTAGAGCCCAAATCAATTTTCAATTATCTGATATTTTCATTTTACTAGAAAGCACTTCTCACCACAATTTAGATGCGGAAAATGTTTTTTTCTTATATAGTTCAAAATATGGCATCCTAAAATCTGCACCTAAATCCATCAATTCTCAAGCTATATGATGAGTACTACTAGTCGTATTTGAATTATAAAATATATTAGTATCTGTGTATATACCAGAAAGTAATGCGGTAGCGCTTTTTGCTGTTAAATTTTGTACAAGACTCAATTCTTTTAATATATTGAATAATAATTCACAAGTTGATGAAGAATTTATATCTATTATATTAATTTTTCAAAATCAGTTATTTGTTTTATGATGATCTATTACTACAAAATTAGCTCCATTAAAAATATCTACATTATTTTTGTAACTATTTCATAATTGATCTAAACTAGCCGCATCTAAACTTATAATTAAATCAGGATTATATTCCTTTATATCTAAATTTGTTTCAATTATTTGATTATATCATGTAAAACTAAAGCTATCTATTACTTCTTCATCATTTACAGCTCTTACATCTTTTCATATAGTAGTTAATATATCAAATAAAGCAGAAAGACTTCAAAATGCGTCCATATCCATCCTAATATGGTTTATTAGCAATATTTTATTTGAAGTGCTTATTAATTCTCATAGTTTTTTAATTTTTTCTTCCATTTATTTTTTTTAATCTGTAGCCTCTTTCTCCTGATAAGGAGAGAGAGAATTCAAGAGAGAGGTTTTCTTGTTATCAATGAATTCTTTTCTATAGTTTAATATTAATAACTTATTTGTAAAGCTTGAAAATTTTAGACGAAAAAAAATTGAGCGTATTGGGTAATAGGGGCTCAATTTATAATTTGTCTAGAATTCACATCTTAGACAAATTATAAATTTATTGTCTAAGGGAAACTAGATCGGTTTTGAAGATCTAATCCTTGATTTTCGTGAGAATAATCAGTTCTCTAATTTAAACCCTGTTTGGGTAGTTTTTTAAAAGCAATTCACCATTCTTTTTTGTTTTTATTTTTTGAATTGTTTTTCAAATTCTTTTTTTGTTGTGGTAATAGTTATATTCATCCAAGAATTAAATTGTTGTATACCGATAAATCGGTATAAATTTAGTCATCAAATCGATTTTTTAAATCTCTTTGGACTTCATTTAATTTCTAAATGAATATAACTATTCGCCGTTTTTGTTTTTATTTTTGATTAACCGAAGTTAATTAAATTTTTATTAGGTAATCTTACTGGATATTTGTAAGCACCATTCTAACAGAGAATAAATTATTTTAATGATCGTTGTAAGCTGTAACAACTTACTCAATAAGTATATCAGTTTCTTTAAAATAGCGCCAAGAAAAAATAACTTTTTTTAACTAAAAATAATAGGGTTGACAATTTTGCCTTTAAAATAGCCAATATGCTTTATGTATTTAATTTTATTTTTAAATAAAAACTTGTGTTTTTGTATAAAAAATGTATACATAAGAGTAGTAAATTAGGCTCATTAAATAGCTATTTTGTTACATTTTTGTGTACAATAAATTATATTTTTAATAAATGTTAATAAATAGTTAATTTAGGCTATATTTCTCTCTAAATAAACAAAAAATAACATATTTTAACATAGATATTATTTGAATTATTTATAATAAGGATATTTTTTAACAATAAAAGCGTGCTAAAACTATCAAAAAAGTACTTAAAAATGCAAAATATCGATTTTTCTATTGAAAATGTAATAGAATTACAAAAATTAATAAAATATCACTCAGATTTATATTATAATAAGGAAAATCCCATAATTAGTGATGTAGAATATGATGAATTATTAGATAAGTTATCAATTTTGGAAAACAAATATGATATAAAAAATAAGCAATCTGTTTCTATTTGATCAGAAATATTAGAATCTACTTTTAATAAGGTGAAACATTCTAGACCAATGATAAGCTTAGGGAATACTTATAATGAAGATGATTTAAATGATTTTGATACTAGAATTAATAAACTTACTGATGATAATTTTAAAAAAGTATATACTTTAGAATTTAAATTCGATGGTTTGTGAGTAGAGCTTATTTATAAACAATGAAGATTAATTCAAGCTATTACAAGATGAAATGGTATAGAAGGGGAAGATGTTACAGTTAATGTTATGCAAATAGCTAATATCCCTAAAACAATAAATTATAAAAAAGACTTAGAAATAAGAGGGGAAGTAGTTATGCCTATCTCTGTTTTTAATGAATTAAATAGAAAAGCTAAAATTGAATGAACAAAAGTCTTCTCAAATCCTAGAAATTCCGCAAGTTGAAGTCTTAGAATGAAAGACGCTTCAATTACAAAACAAAGAAAACTTAAGTTCTTTGCATATGACTTAGCTAATTTTGATGAATTTAGAATAAATGAGAATATAACGGAGTATTATGATGTTATTATAGATTTGAAAAATCTTTGATTTGATATTTCAAGTTATTTTGAGAAATATAAGTGAATTTGAGAATTAATTAAAGCTATTAATAATTTTTGAGATACAAAAAAACTTATAGATTTTGAAATTGATTGACTCGTGTTAAAAGTAAATAATATTTCCCTATGGCAGGATATATGATTCACAGAACATCACCCAAGATATGCTATAGCTTATAAATTTCCTGCGGAAGTTTTCACTACACAAATATTATCAGTAGAACATAGTGTATGAAGAACATGAACCATTACTCCTGTAGCGAATCTAGAAGCTATAAATATTGCTTGAGTAATAGTGAAAAGAGCCACTCTTCATAATTATGAAGAGGTTGAAAATCTAGACGCAAGAATCGGAGATACTATTTTTATTAAAAGAGCATGAGAAGTAATACCAAAGATTATATCTGTTGTAAAAGATGGTGATAGAAGTGCTTATGAAAAAATTCTTCCTCCAAAATTTTGTCCTAGTTGCGAAACAGTAGTAAAAAAAGATGATAATAAGGTAAGATATTACTGTCCAAATAATATTGATTGTCCTGCAAAACATCATGAAAAACTATCTTTTGCTGTATGAAAACAATGATTTAATATTGATTGATTTTGAGAAAAACAAGTAGAAACGTTTTTAAAAGAATGAATAATCCATAATTTAGCAGATATATTTAAGATTTCAGAAAAAAAAGAAGAAATTTTAGATTTAGAATGATTTCAAGAAAAATCAGTTAATAATTTAGTTATATGAGTAGAAAAAGCTAAAAATGTAGAGATTTCTGTATTATTAACAGCATTATGAATTTCTGGAGTAGGTAAAAAAACAGCTAGGACAATATCAAAGTTTTTTAAAAATAAGGATGATTTATTAAATTTTAATGATAACATAGAAGATTTAGAGAATTTAGAAGATATTTGACCTGAAATAGCTAAAAATGTAATAGATTATTTTTGATGAGATGCTCATTTAAGAATATTATGAGAATTAGTTGAAATATTAAATATAAATTATTATAAAGAGAAAATAGTTGTAGGAAATTCTATATTTAATTGAAAGAATGTATGTATAACAGGAAGTTTTATTGAAAATTGAAATAAAATAGCAAGAGATGAGCTTGTTGAATTATTAGAAGAAGTTTGATGAGAATTCATATCAACTGTATCTAAAAATACTGATTATTTATTAGCATGAGAAAAAGCGTGAAGTAAAAAACTAAAAGCAGAAAAGATCTGAATTGAAATAATTAACTTGACATTCTTTAAAAACTCCTTATAAAATATACAATTATTCTTTTAAAGAGATATTTGTATTGTGATAAAATTGATTTGGGTTAATCGTAAGAAAAGAGAGATTGATAGAATAGAAATTGGGAATTTGTATAATAAATTATCAACAGACACTAAAAAGTTAATAGATGATATTGTTTCTCTCGAATTTGATAAGGCAAAAATTAGCGAAGAAATAGTGCATCCATTAGATGACAATATTAGTTATATACCACTAGAAAATCTCGATAGGAGTATGCAAGATCTACTTACCAAATTTTCAGATGATGTTTGAAGTACTGTAGCTACCCGTATTCCAGATCTTTTAAAATATAGAAAGAGAACTGTTATGTAAATATTTAAAAAAATAAAAAAAGAAGTAAATTTACTTCTTTTTTTATTTTTCATTGTATAAATGCACATCTCTTTGAGGGAAAGGAAAAGATATTTTCTTTTTGTCAAAGGTGGTTTTGATTGTTTCTAATATATTATATTTAGTAGCCCAATAATCTTCACTTTTTACAAATACTCTATAGTTAAAGTTAACAGAGTTATCTCAAAATTCATTTAATCATATTGTTATTTTGTGATCCTGTAATACATTTTCATGATTTTCAGCAATTTCTAATAGAGTTTTTTTAACTAATTCAATATTATCATCATAACTAACTCATATAACCATATCAATTCTTCTTTTTGGTTCAGCCGAATAATTAGTCATTGATCAGTTTGAAATATCTGAATTTGGTATAATAATTCTTTTTTTATCTGGAGTTAATAGGGTAGTATTAAATAT
>CAXBVF010000045.1:0-9430 GCA_963979005.1 uncultured Candidatus Altimarinota bacterium
TTCTTCGTCTTTTTCTTCTTCTGAATAAGATGAATTATTCTCTTCTTCATTTGAATCGGCATAGCTAAAATTAGCATATCATATAGATATAACTAAAAAGAAAACTAGGAATGTAATTATTTGTTTGAATATATGTCTCATTGTAACATTATTATATAAGTAAATTTAGTATAAAAATTGAATGTAAGAAATGTGTAAGAATTAATCAATATTTGTATCGAACAATATATCAATTAAATCATCTATATCTTCTTCAGTGGTTTGATCTAACAAACTATCCTCATTTATATCTATTATAATCTCATCAATATCTAGATTTATGTCTTCTATACTTGCTTTTTCCCTAAAATCTAAAGGGTTAGAGCAAGAAGACATAAATAGTATGGATAAAAAAATGTAAAGGAGTTTTTTCATTATATATTTTTTATATCGAATAATATTTTTACTCTAGTTCACTTTGTTCAACTAACAGTTTTCCTCTTTTGACTTTTAATTATAATCTTCCATGAATTAATATCAACTATTTTTTTCACTAAAGCGAGTCAAAGTCAATATCATTCTTCTTTTGTATAATTTTCTCTAAAATATCTATTATATATGTTTTTTAAATTTACTTTACTTATTCAAATTCAATAATCTTTTATTTCTAGAAGTCATTCTTTGAAATAAATTTCTATTATTCATTCTTTGTTAGAATATTTTATCGCATTTTTTAATATATTTCATACACATATTTCAAAATGTTCTTTATTTAATTTCAAAAAATATGATTTATCTGGAAAATTTGTTTTAATAACTATTTGTTTTTTAGCTATCTTTTTTGAATTATCTTTTATTATGTTTTTTATTTCTTTTAATAAATCAAATTTTTGTTTCTTGTATGTAGAATCCACAATTTGCACTATTCATAGAATTGAATCTAAAATTTTTGTTAATTTTTTAAATGATGTTAAACTCTGATCTATAGCATCCTCATATTTCTTTGTTTTTTTAGATAAAGATAAGCTAGAAACAATTTCTGTAATAGGTGTTTTAATTTCATGATTTATATTAGCTGTAAAATCTTCTAAACTCGAAATAGTTTCCCTAATTGGTCTAAAATTTTTTCCTACAAAATAATATCATAAAAAATAAAATCATAAAGCAAAAGGTATAGAAAAAAGTAGAAAATATAAGTAAAAACTAAAAATTTTTGAAAAAGCATATTCATTATAGGTTTTAATTATAACCTTGTATTCAATACCATCAAATAAAAAACTCTTTTTTAGATATTTATATTCTCAACTATCATAAAACTGTTGTTTGTCGGTAGAATTACTGAAATCTGTTCCATCATCTATATTATTTATAAGAGTTTCCTCACATATTCAAGCAACACAATTTTCATAAACAATTACATTTTCAAGTGTTTTAATTAAAATTTTTCACAATGTTCTATCCTTGTTATTTATTTTTTCTAAATATGCTTCATAATTTTTTAATATGTTTGCAACTCACGAGAATTTTTTTTCTAAAACTTTTTCAACTCATGCATTATGAGGTAAATATTCAAAGGTCAGAAAAATAGCTTGTATTATCCAAAATGAAAATAGTACAAATAGAGCAAAAAATACACTCAATTTCTTTCTATATTTTTCTAAAAGTCAATAATTATCCATTCTATATATTAATTAATAACATATCATTGTCATCTGATTGTTTCTATTATCTTTTTTCATAATTTTTTTCTTAAATATCCTATATAAACATCAACTGTTCTAGACATAGAAAAATCATCATATTCTCACCAAACTTTCTCAAGTAGTTCTTTTTTTGATATTACTTTTGTTTTATTATGAATCAAATATAAAAATAATTCGTATTCTAACTGGCTTAGACGTATATTTTTTCAAGATTTTGTTACTTTTTTAGTATCTATCTCTATTTCTATATTTCAGATAATTACATTATCACTTTTTACAGTAAAATTCCTTCTTACCAAAGCATTTATTCTAAGAATTAACTCCTCATAATCAAATGGCTTAGTTAAATAATCATCAGCTCATTTATTAAAACCTTGTTTTTTATCATTTATTGTATTTCTAGCCGTTAAAATCAATATTGGAATATTTTTTCATATATCCCTAATTTTTTTACAAACATCTAATCAATCAATTTCTCATAATCATAAATCTAGAATAATTAAATCATAATCATTTGAAACAAGTTCAAAAGTAACTTTTTCTCATGAAAAAAGCTGTTTTGATTTTATTCATTCCAATTCTAAATATTTAGAAATATTATTTGAAAGAATTTCATTATCTTCTACTATCAATATTTTTAACATAGTTGAGTTATATATTTTAAATATATCTATATTATGATGATTTTTTTAAAAAAAGAAAGATTATTTATAGCTTTATTTTGCTTTTAGATATTTTATGTATATATTTTGTATATATAATTATCTAAAATATAAAATTTTGAGATTTAAAATATCTAAAAAAATATTTGCTCATGTCGACTGTGATAGTTTTTTTGCTGAGTGCGAAATCTTTAGAAATCCTCATTTAAAAAATAAATATGTACTAGTTTGAAATGAGATAATTATTGCTTGTAATTATAAGACAAAAGCTCTTTGAATAAAGACATGAACACCAGTATGGAAAGCTAAAGAAATATTAAAATGAAAGTGAATTTTTCTAGATGTAGATCATAGATTTTACAGCCTAATATCAGATAAATTAATGGCTTATTTAGAATTGAATACTCTAAATATAGAACCTTTTTCTATTGATGAAGCTTTCTGTGAAATTACATGATTAGCTGAGATGAATAAGCTAAGTTTAGAAAATTATACAAAAAAAATACAAAAAGATATTCTAAAAAAGATATGAATCCCTGTATCTATATGAGTTAGCAATACTAGAATTAAGGCGAAAATATTTTCCAAATTAAATAAACCTTTTTGAATATTTATCTCCCTAAATAACAAAAAAGATAAAGAAACTTTTCAAACGCTTCCTTTATCAATAGTACCTTTTATTTGAAAAAAAACATGAGAAAAATTTAAATATTTATGTAATAATGTTTATGACTTCATAAATATATGATATTGGAAATTAAAAGACAAAATATGAAAAAATGCTACCGATTTACGGCTAGAACTTATTGGAGTAAATGCATTTGTTGTAAAAAAAAGTCAAAAATCAAAATCAATGAGTAGATGAAGAAGTTTTAATCATAATATTACATCTAACAAAGAGTTTTTAAAAAAACAGTTAATACTAAATTTTAATTGGCTATATGAGGAATTTATAACCAAAGAAATAGAATTAAAAACTGTATCCATTTTTCTCAGGGATAAATCTCTTTTTACTCATGTATTTAATTATAACATGATGGAACATACCTACATTAGAGCTGATATTTTAAAAATAATAATTGATCTATTTGAACAAAATTTTGATAAAAATACACTATATAGGAGTACTTGAATAGTTTTTTCTAATTTTAGAAGTTATAAACCAGAGCAAACTAGTATATATGACAAGCCTCTAAGAGATAAAACTAATCATTTAAAACTAGCAAAAACTGTAAATACATTAAACAAAAAATATTGATGACATAAACTTTGCTTTTGAGTTGATTTATTATGAGAAAAGTCTCTTTTAAAAGTATGAATTAGGAAATAATAGATTGAAATTTTAGCCAAAGAATATATAATCATTTTAATTAACCTTTTAATAAAAAAAAATGGCTAAAAAGAAAAAAGATATGAGCTGGCTTTTAGATGATGAAGATATAAATACTCTAGAAGTAAAAGATTCTAATTGAAATATATTAGAGTCCTGAGATAATGTTATAGCAATAAAAGATTTAGCTGTAAAAGGTGCTCAAAATATAAAAAGATGAGATAAATTTAAAAATATTAGATTAACTGATGATTCTGAATTAATTGAGTCATGAAAAATGGTTTTAAGAACTGATTTTTTTAAAAAAATCTAGATAACTATTCCCTTTTTTAAAACCATTTGACAAATTATAATAATATATGTTAATATATATATATACGCTAAGGTAAATATAAATAACATATATGTTCAATATAAAAACAAAATTTAATAGATTTAAAAATATTTTTAATCAAAAATTTAATAAACTATTAATAAACATCCATTTAAAAAAGAATAAAGTTAATAAAATAAAAGTAAATTCTCTTATATGATACTTTTCTATACTTATTATTTGAATATTTTTTATATTAATTAATTTATCTATAAATACTCAAGATTATGAATATAATTCTGCATTAGAAATACCTAATAATTCTGGACCTATAAAATCATGGTGATGAAGAGTTGTTGATACAAATAATAATAAAAATATAATTCTAATCCCATAAAAAAAGCTAATAAAATAAACTAGCTAATATTTTTAAAAAATATTAGCTAGTTTATAAAAAGAATCTATAACTTTTTCTTTTTTTAATTTTAATCACTTGATTTTGTATACTAATATATTATCAATAAATCATTTTATAAAATCTTCATAACTTACAGTATATGTTAAATCTAGAATATTTATGAAATCTAGATAAAAATATTTTATATCACTATAGAATAAAGCTAATTTATCCTCTATAGTCATTTCATCTAAAAAATTAATTTTGGTTTTATATTCTTGAAAGAAATTTCTTTTTCCCTTTTTCCAAAACTCATCCAAAACTATTAATTCCTTATTTTCTAATAATAGTTTATCTTTATTAATATCTTTTCACTCTAAAAACTCTTTTAAATATTTAAAAGAGTTTTTTTCTATATTTTTTATATCTAAAATTGATTTAAATCATTCTTCTTTAGTAGATTTTTTATAAATTATAAATAAATATAATAGCATCTCTATCTTCATGTCTTTTTGTCTTTTTTCCCAGTTTGAATAAATACTATTAAAATCAGATACAAAATTTATAGATTCTATATCTATTCAATCTAATTCTTTTAAAAAGTCTTGTCTTCTGTTAATAGTTAGATTTGTTGAATCATAAACTATATTTGTATTTCAAGACTCTATATATTTATTAATTTTTAATATAGAATTTTGTACTCACAATATATTTAGTTTGTTTTGATTAAAATTATTTTCTCTTAATAATTCTATTTCTTTATCACTACTTACAATTTTATAATCAATAAAATTTTTTAAATATGTTGTTTTCCCACTACATGGAGATCATGATAATATTGTTAATCACATTATATAATTTCTAAGTTATAATCTTTTAATCATTTTGTTTCATAAGTATTTCCATCTGTTCAGATAATAATTCAATCAATATTTTGTTTTTTTAGAAAAACTAAAGATTTTTCTATTCACATAGCAATACAAGCTGTAGCATATGCATCTGCGATATAGCATTTATCTGAAACTAAACTAATACTAATTATTTCATTATTGTTTGAGTTAGTTTTTGGATTCAAAATATGATGAAAATTTTCATTCTCTACATTCCATTTTCTTTTATAAGTTCATGATGTAGAAATAGCTTTATTAGTCACCTCTAAAACTGCTAATATTTTCTTTTTATTAAATGGACTATCTATAGCAACAACTGGTACATCCCCGTTTTTATTTTTTCAAGATATAAATATATCCCCTCAAGCATTTATTATAAAATCTATGTATCATTTTTCTTTTAGATATTCACTTACCAAATCAACAGCATATCATTTAACAATTCATCATAAATCAATATTTTGATTTTTTCAAAGTTTTATTTTATTTTGATTAACAGATATTTTTTCTATATCTATGTCCTGCAATTCTTCCTTTTTATCAAAAATTCATTTCCTAAAATCTTCAGCATATCAAATATTTTTTAAATTCATAAGTGGATTAAAATATCCATCCGTTTCTTTATATATTGTTTTTACTATATTAAAAATTTTTATAAACCTATTACTTAACTCTAATTCCTTTTCCTTGTTTAATAAACTTAGATCAGAAAGATTTGAAAATCTAGAAAATTCTTTTTCTAAAGAATAAATCAAACCAAAAGAATTATGAATATCTTCTAAAGGATTAGTATCAGAAATAACACTTATAGTTATGTTTGTTCACATCAAAAATTCATTCTTTGAATACTTCATTTTTTGTCTTCATTAAAAATTACTATCAATTTCATCTCTTAATAATTTCGTACCATTAACTTCTACATCTTCTATCCATGGTTTATCTTTTGAAATTGTTATTTTTAAATCACAGTCAGAATAATCTACTAAATAACTAGTTTCTTCTTCTTTTATTTTTGGAATACAATATTTTAAAAATATTTCTCATGTGGGTTTTAATTCATTAGAAATATTTACAGGAGCTAGACCTTCTTTAGCTTGTTTTTGACATTCAAAAATTCTAACTCATTTACAAGTATTATCTGCTGATAAAATAGTCATTGCATAAACAAAGACTAAAACAACGATAATTATACTAGTAAAGATCCCGAATTCTTTCATATCTAAATTTTATTAATTAAATTTCTCTGAAAATACATTTTCATATCAGGCTTTTTTCAAATATTCCATTGATCAAGCTACAACTCAAGGGTTTCAACAAATATAAAATTCTGTATTTTTATCAAATTTAAATTTCGTTAAATCTATTCTTCAATAATTATATTCTTCTGTTTCTTCTCTAGATAGATAAATATGAGTTTTTAAGTTTTGTATTTCATTTATTTCATCTAGATAAAATAGGTCTTTTTTAGCTTGAGCTCAGAAAAATAACTGATTATCTTTAGATTTCATATCTCATGATATCATATTCATAATTGGTGATAATCATGTACCAGTAGCTATAAAAACTTTTGGATTATCAGTATCTTTTAAAATAAAATCTCAATAAATTCATTTTATTTTGATCGTATCTCAAACTTCTACAGTTTTTAAAAACCTTCCTGCCCTTCAGGTTTCTTTTAATTTTATTCAAAAAGTTAATGTATGATGCTTAAAAGATACTATAGAGTAAGCACGTGAGAATTCTCAATCAAAATCATTTAAAAGTAAAATTGCATATTGTCATCTAATAACATCAATATCACTATTTATTTTTAAATTAATTTCTAAAACATCATCTGTTAACATTTCGTGTGAAACAACTTCTCATAAATATCATCAAAATACAGTATTTGTTTCTCAATAATATGGTTCAAAATCAGATTTTGTTACACCACATACTGGACATCTCCAATCATCTGGAATATCCTCAAATTTTGTACCTGGTTCTATTCAACTATCTGGATCTCATACACTCTCGTCATAAATATATCAACAAGGTATACATAAATATTTAGTAGTTTCTCAACTATTTTTTTCTGTTTTGTTTGATAAATATGATGTAGCTCTAAGAATTACTACCAAAGCTAATAAAAATATATAAAAATTATCAAACCTAGATGCAAAAGCAACATGAATAATACTTAATAAATATGTTGGATAAACTAGAGATTGTAATATTTTCCATCATTTTCATGAAAGTAATTTAATGGAAACTTTATTCGATGTAATTCATAAAATAAGCATCAAAAATCAAGCTACAACTCAACTTAAAGCATCAAATCTAAGTAATAAATTATCATAAACATATTTCAGGTATGATACATCACTATGATATTTTGTTTGAAAAGTGTATTCAATAGTAAAATATTCTAATCAATGCCTAAAAAAGAAAATAAAACTTATTATTCAGAAAATTTTTCTCGATAAGATAAAATTTTCTCTAATACTTGAATTTTTTATAAATCTAAGAAGCGGACTAACAATTAACGCAAATGATAGGTATAGAAATGCTAGTTTTCAATATATTCTTAATTCTAAATTAGCCTCTCAAGCATTTTCTATTAAAAAATTATTATTTAGAAAGAATGTTGGGACAACTAATAAAGATAAGTAAAAAATAGACTTGATGGTATATAATGTTTCTTCTCTAAAAATATTATTATTAATCTTTATAAACTTTAATAAGATTAATCAAATAGATCAAATGAACAAATATACAAAATAAATTGATGTATAAATGTCTGAAAAGTTAAACTGATGAATACTTTCTAAATCTACAACTGTTAAAATATATAGTAATGGAAAAATAAGCATTCAATAAAAGATATTTAAAATTGTCATTAAATATTTTTGAATTATTATTTTCATATTTGTATAATTTATTAACTAGCTGTTGTTGTTGTATCTGCTTGATTTGCTGCAGCTTGTTGTGCTGCATCTAGCCTAGCTTGTTCTGCCGCAGCTGCTTGTGCTGCTGCAATTCTTGCTTGTTCTGCTGCTCTAACTTGTGCTGCATCTTTTTCAGCTGCTGCTGCTGCTGCTCTTTGTGCTGCTGCAATTCTCGCTTGTTCTGCTTCCTTAGCTTGAGATATAGCTTGAGCTTCTGCTCTAGACTTTGCATCTGCAGCTCTTTTTTCATCTGCAGCACTTACATTTAAATTTGTAGTTACTTGTGTTTCTTGAGTACTAGCGACTTCTCTAGCAGGAGTGGGTACTTTTTCTTTTACCATAGCAATATCAAAATCACTTGAATCTATATAGACTAAAATTTGTTCATAAACCAAATTATTGATTTCAGAAAATAATAAAATCTTTTTATTATATTTTTCTAATATTGCAACATCTGTAATTTTTATTTTTAGTAATCTAAGAGTTGCTATTTTGTCATCTATTAAAACATTAACTCTATTATATAGATCAAATTTTTCGGCTGAACTATATTTTTTTGCATCAACCCTTGTTAAGAAGGTAGCAAATCTTTCTTTAATTACAAGTTTTTCTTCATCACTTAATTTTGGAGCAACATCTTCAACTACAATTTCTTGTTCAGTTTCTTGTTCGTAAGATTCTGTATTTTGAACAACAGTTTGAGTATTTGACTCTACTTGACTAGTAGATGTAACTGAAGTTGCTGTATTAGCTCAACATACAGTTCTTGGTTCTTGTACTTGTTCACCAGAAGCCGTAGTAACAGTATCATAAACAGTAGTACAAGTTTGATTTGGATTTGATATATTTGCAGTATTTGTAGTAGTCGTTGTCCTAGAAGTATTAGAATAGTTTCATGATTCTTTTTCATATCAACCACTCTCTTTTTCTCCACTTTCTTGACCACCACTTTCTGCATATGTATTAGCAATAAAAGAAATATCCAATTTTTTTACTGTCCAAAAACTATTTAAACTATCATCTTGTAGCGATACTATTCAACCAAATGACATAGAAGATATAAAAAATATACTTCAAACAACTATTACTCTAATAAATCATTTCTTCAACTTCATAATAAACCTTATATTATATTTTAAAATATTGCTACATTATATTTCTAAACTGTAAGAGTAATGTAAGAAAAAGTTAAAATATTTATAGCACAAATTAAATAAATAGCAAATGTA
>CAXBVF010000046.1:0-9102 GCA_963979005.1 uncultured Candidatus Altimarinota bacterium
AAATATATAAAATATAATTATTATATTATGACAACTATAACTTTTGAAGAGGATATAAAATTGAAACAAAAAAAATTTAAAAATATTGAAGAATTTATGTCTAAAATTGCTTATGAAGAGCAATTAGAAGAAAAAATACAAATAACTAAAAACTCTCCTAAATCAGATTTTATAAATATATAAATATTATGGAGATAAATGAAATTAGTGAACATAAAAGAATTCTTCCATATTTATTATCTAGACAAATATTAAATCAATATAAAAAAGCAAAAACTTTATTATTAAACTGAGAATTAGAATCTGTTAGTTTTAAGAAAAGACAACCATATAAATCTCAAAAATTCTATTTTAGAATAAATAAAAAATATAGAGCATTTTGTTATTTTGAAAAAGATAAATTAATTGTATTCGAAATTGACGACCACCAAAACTAAAAAGAACAGTAATCCCTACTGTTCTTTTTTTATTTCTTACATAAATAAAAAACTATTATTTGACTAGTTGTTTTATTGTTCTATAATTCACACACTCAATTCACAACCTTACGGAGGACAAAATGAGTATTAATTGGTTTTTTGCAATTGAGCTATCTCTTGGAACTATTATTGTTACACTTATTCTTAATTGGGTTTTACTTTTAAACAAAAAAGATGAGAAATTGATAAGCTTTTATGAAAAGCATAATCATTTTCTCTCTCCCGATATGATAAGCTATTACAGAATGTGGGGAGGCATTCCTGTAATGATTTTGTATGATATTGGATTATGGTTTGAAATTGAAGCTATTACAATAACTGCTGTACTAATTTTTATTCTTTTAGCTATTGGTGATGCACTCGATGGTGCAATAGCTAGGGCTCTTGGAATAACATCTGATAACGGAGCAAGATTAGACGCAAAAGCTGATAAATGGTTTGATTTACCAGCCCTATATAATTTTTGTATTATACTCCCAATCATGGGTCTATCATCTGAAATTACAACTATGTATGTTGTTATGATTCTTCTTATAACAATTTTTGATTATTATGGGCAAATGTTTAGGGGTAAATATTCATCTTTTTCGGCTGGCATTGTTGGTAAAACAAAAACAACGATTAAGTTTATTGTTATATACATGCTAAGTCTAGATATGAGGTATCAGGAAATATATGATGCCTTAGATTTAAATTTCTATATTCCTTTACTTTTATTTTCAGCTACACTCTTATCTGGAGTTTCCATGGCATTGAAAACAAAATTGTACAATGAGCATATGAAAACGTATTTAGGTGGATTTATAAAAAAGTATTTGGAGGAATACTTTAACGACAAAGGCTAGCCTATAGGCTAGCCTTTTGGCTTTCTATAATCATTTTTCTTTTAAAAAAGCTTCTATACTAATTTCCCTTCACATAAAATCTTTGAACATATCTGATGCTTTTTTAACACTTCATGCTCATAAAATCAATTTCTCAAAACGGGTAGCAGTTTCCTTGTCATACATTCATGATTCTTTAAATACAGCTAGAATTTCAGATACAATTATGTCGGCCCAAGTATATGAATAATACCCTGCTGAGTAACCTCAATCAAATATATGAGAAAAGGAACAATACATTTTATAATTTTCATCCTTTTTAAAAATAGATAATTCATTAACTTTTTCTAAAAATATTTTATCTAATTCAGAAACATCTTTAAATACTACTCCAGAATGAAAATACATATCCATTATAGAATAAATACTTTGCCCAAGTACAAAATTTCATGTTCAGAAATATTTTAGTTTTTCTAAGGAATCAACTAATTCTCATGGTATTTTTTCTCAAGTTTCATAATGTGATGCTATATTTATAATAGTTTCAGGATTATTTGACCAGTTTTCTAATAGTTGACTAGGTAATTCTACAAAATCCCACTCTACCTGAACTCATGTTAAGTCAGCATATTTAGATTTAGAAAGCATAGAGTGAATTCCGTGACCAAATTCATGAAACATAGTTTCAACTTCTCAGAGAGTTAAAAGTGTTTTTCAGTTTTCTGCTTTTACGAAACTCATATTATTAATAACTATAGATTTCTTGTCTCAAAACCTTTCTCTCACTTCATCAGCCCAAGCTCAACTTCTCTTATTAGGATTATAAAAATAATCTCACATAAAATATGAAATAAATTTATCTCATTTATAAACCTCGTATATTTCTATATTCTCATTATATTTTATATCATTTCAATCTTCTGATAAATCATTATTATCTAATTTTTTCATTTTTATATCGTACAGTTTTTCAACTGTTTCAAAAAGTCATCTTTGTATGCTTGTAAATTCAAAATATTCTTTTAATTTTTTATCATCTAAACGGTATTTTTTTTCTTTTAAAATTCTAGAATAATAAGGCATATCCCGTGAATTTATTTCTGTTAAAGAAAAATATTCTTTTATTTCATCTATCTCTAATAAGGCTTTTGGTTTAGCTTTTATTGTTAAATCTGTAAGTAAATCTATAACCTGTTCAGGATTTTCTGCCATTTTAAATTCTAGAGAAAGTTCAGCATAATTTTTATAATCTAAAATTTGTGCTTTTTTATTTCTTAAATCTAATATTTTTAAAACAATTTCTCTATTATCATATTTTCATTTTGATGCAAAAGAACCGTGCACTTCTGCAAAATACTTTCTAGTGTCTGAATCTGAACAATATTTTATAATAGATATATAACTAGAAGCGCTAGAATCAAATAAGTATCAATCTTTTCACTTTTCTCTAGCTTTTAATTTAGCATTATCTAGATCACTTTTTGGAAACTCTTTTAAGTATTCATCAGTATCCAAAAAATATTTAAACTCTTTCTCGCTATCTAAAACATTATTAGAAAACCTTGTAGAGAGTTCTGATAATTTTTTATTTATTTTTTTTAATTCATTTTGTTTATCAGTATCTAAAGCAATTCATCTGACTTTGTAGGCCTTCACACTATCACTAATTATTTTTGTTTGATCTATATCTAATTCACAGTTATTTAAACAATATTCTAACATCTCAAAATAAGCTTTAGAATATGAAACTTCATTTGAAAAATCAATTAATTTAGGCTCAAAAGTATCTATTATTTTCCTAATCTTATCTCATGAATTCACATTTGATAAATGATTCAAAAGTGACCAAAACAAATCTAGATTACTTTCATAGTCAAAAATAGAAAAATTAATATTTTTTTCTTCTGTTTTTAGTAAATTATTAAATCTTTTTTTATCTACATCAAGTAATTCTTCTAAAAGTTTTAAAGATATATCTAATACTTCATCTGAAAAAAGAAATTTCATATTTGGGAACTCTTTTTTTTCTAACTCTTTTAATATTTTTTGTTTTATTTCCATATTTGTATTTAAATTTATTTATTTTTAAGTAAAATGATTTTAATATATTAAATCATAAATTCAAGAAAAAATGGAAATTCATGAGAAGAAATGGAATAAATCTCTAAAAAATGAAATAGCTAAGAAGTATTTTAAAAAAATAGAAGAAAAAATAAGCAAAGATTTAAAATCTGGGATAACAATATATCCAAAACAAGAAAAAATATTTGCTGCATTTGAAAAAACACCTTTTGATAAAGTAAAGGTTGTTATTTTATGACAAGACCCATATCACTGAGAATGACAAGCTCAATGATTTTGTTTTTCTGTTCCAAAATGAACTAAGTTACCACCTAGTTTAAGAAATATTTACAAAGAATTAAATAGTAGTTTATGAATAGATATATCTAATTCTTGAGATCTGACTCCATGGACTAAACAATGAGTTTTTTTATTAAATGCTATACTAACCGTTAAGGCCTGAGAACCTGCAAGTCATTCTAAAATATGATGGTGAGAATTTACAGATGCGGTTATAAAAACTATCTCTGATGAAAAAGAGTGAATTATTTTCTTGCTTTGGTGAGCCTTTGCACAAGGAAAAAAGAAATTAATAGATGAAAATAAACATTTTGTTTTAGAAACTTCTCATCCTTCCCCTTTTTCAGCTCATAAATGATTTCTTTGAAGTAATTGTTTTAAAAAATCTAATGAAATATTAAAAAAAGAATGAAAAACTGAAATTGACTGGAAAATAAAAGACACTTAATTTTATTTAAGTGTCTTTTTTATATCTTCTAAAAGTTCATCTGTTTTTATAGAATAACTAACTCAAATATACGGAATTCAATAAACTTGAGAAAGTACAATAGAATGGTACCTCATGGCTAAACAAATATCCATTTCCTTATATATGTATTTTTTATAAACCTCTTCCATTGAATTTATAATTCTTATTTTTTCATTTACCCTTAAATATTTACTCAAAAAATTATAATCATTAGCTAAATCATCAGTTTTATGAAAACTATGTGGTAATAATATTACTTCTCATCACTTTTTTAGTATAAAATTTATTAATTCATTTAACTTTCATTCTTCTAATTGTAAGCTTAGATTAGAACTTCTATCACTCAAATATCATTTTCTGAAAGCTATAGCAATTTTTTTTCATTCTAAATCAATATCATCTAAGTCATTACATGAGAATACTGTAGATTCTACACTTTTAAGTAAATAACTTCTTTCATCTATATTAGTAAGTTCATTAAATACAGGATCCCTTACAATAGTTGATTCTATTCATAAAGTGTTTAATAAATTAGAACTGTAATTATCCCTAACAGTAATTTTTCAAGCATTAGAAAAAATTTGCTTTACTTTTTTATAGTTTGACTCATTTTTTATATTCAGTCAGACCGCAAAAAATCTAACTTTTTTCATGAAAAACTTAACAGTCTTTACTCTAAAAATCCAGCTATCAAGTGGATTTTTAACTGATTGTAATTCATTATCATATATAATTCATCATCATCCAATAACTATTAAATCACTTTTTCAAATAACAGAAAAAAAAGAAAAGAAATTAGATACATTTTTGAAAAAATTAGATGCTTTTTTGATTCAAATAGGAAAATAATCTCTATATGTTATATTAGATTTTTCAAAAAAAGGATCCTTATAA
The DNA here is from genome assembly GCA_963979005.1 of uncultured Candidatus Altimarinota bacterium. Classification (GTDB taxonomy): domain Bacteria; phylum Patescibacteriota; class Gracilibacteria; order BD1-5; family UBA6164; genus UBA6164. Next base: position 5,028 of record CAXBVF010000046.1, read on the forward strand.
TCATATGAAAAAACTATAAACTTAGTATCTTTTCAATACTCTTCCTCTAACATTTTTATTTCATTTTTTAGAATAAGTTCATCACCTATATTTTGGCATCAAATAGATGCAAAAATTGATATTATCATTTTATATATTTATAAATTTAATTCACTATAAATAAAGTATATTAAAAAATATGAAAAATGGAAGAATAATCTAATTATCCTCTTTTTTTCTAAAACTTAAAGCTTCTAAGATATGATTTGATTCAATTTTCTCTAATCATTCTAAATCAGCTATTGTTCTAGATAATTTTAATATTCTAAAATATGATCTAGCAGATAAGTTCATATTATTTATAGCTTGTTTTAAAATAGTATCAGCCTCGACTCAAATCTGACAATATTTATTTATTTCTTTTGTTCACATTTCTGCATTAAAAGTGATTTCTCATTTTTGAAACCTGTTTAATTGAATTTGTCTTGCATTTTCAACCCTCTTTTTAATATCTAAAGATGTTTCTGAATCACTATAGTTTTCTCAAACCTTAAATTTCTCAGTTTTTACCTTTGGTACTTCTATAAAAATATCTACTCTATCTACAAGTGGTCATGATAATCTACTTCTATAATTTTCTACCTGCCTATGACTGCATAAGCAATCCCTATCTGGGTCAGATAAATATCCACAAGGGCATGGATTCATAGCCCCTACCATAATAAATTGAGCTGGATATGTATAGCTAGCATTTACTCTGTTTATAGTAATTGTACCATCTTCTAATGGTTGTCTAAGGACTTCTAAAACTGATTTTTCAAACTCTAATATTTCGTCTAAAAATAATACTCATTTATGTGATAAACTTATTTCTCATGGTCTTGCATTTCTTCATCACCCAACAATTGATACACTTGATGCTGTGTGGTGAACTGTCCTAAAGGGTCTTTTTCTAATAATAGGATTTTCTACACTTAATAATCATGATATACTATAGATTTTTGATACCTCTATTGCCTCATCTATTGTTAAATCTGGCAAAATAGATGAGAAAGCCTTACTTAACATAGTCTTTCAACTACCAGGAGGACCATCCATAACAATATTGTGTCATCAACTAGCAGCAATTTCCAAAGCTCTTTTCGCATGCTCTTGACCAAGTACATATTTAAAATCGTATTTATTATTTAAATCTAATTTATGCTTTCATAAACTAGTGAAATCTAACTTTTCTACTACTTTTAGCCCCCTATCATTGTTAAGCATTTCAATAAGTTCAAGTAGGTTATCTACTGCTATGACATCTATTCATGGTATTATTGATGCTTCTTTTGAATTAGCTTTTGGTACAAAAATTCTTTTAAATCATTTAGCCTTAGCTCATATTGTTGCTGGTAACACTGATTCTACCCTCCTAAGCCTCCCATCAAGAGATAATTCTCAAATGAATATAGAATCTTTTATAAGTGTTTCTTCTATAAATCACTCATGTAATAGTATTCAAATTGCAATCGGAAAATCAAAACTTGGACCAGATTTTCTAATATTCGCTGGTGCTAAATTTACCGTTATTCTTGTCATTGGTAATTTATTTCAAGATGATTTCAATGCTGACCTAAGTCTTTCTTTACTCTCCTGAACTCATTGATCAGGTAATCATACTATTGTAAAACTAGGTAATCAATTATTTATATCTACCTCCACCTCTATTAAATCAGAATCTAAACCATTTACTGTTATAGAATTTACTTTCGATATCATACTGCGTGTTGTTAATTGTTATATACTAAATATATACCTATATTATATATTTTATATACAAGTCAAACTTTTTTTTAATTATTTTTGATTTATTTATTTTTTCTGTTAATATATTTTTGTTATTTAATAAACTAAAAATATGAAAAAAGTAATAGCAATACTTATATTTTCAACTCTATTAACTTCTTGCTTAAAAACTGAAGAAACTATTGTAGAAACAGAAAACCCAAATCCAAATGTAGAAGAAACTATTGTAGAAGAAGGAAATATTGAAGAAAACAATGCTGAAGATGAAAATACTGAAACTAATACAGAAAAAGAATCAGCTTGAGAAATTGATGATGTTATGCCTTGAAATACTGAGGAAAAAGAAAATAATGAAGAAGTAACAACTGAAGAAGAAGTACTAGATGCTGAAATTAATAATTTATTAGATGAATTTATTGATTCATTAGATAGCTATGATAAATAAAAATATTAAAGAAAATATTATAAATCAAATAAATAAAGGAGACAAAAAATCTCCTTTTTTGTTTTTATCTAATAATTCAGAATTACTAAATTCAGATATTAGAAATTTATGACTTGACTTGCTTAAATATTTTGAAATACCCTCTTCTTATATGTATAGCCTAGAAGATAATTGAAAAAATATTAAAATTAAAGAAGTAAAAGAATTTATAGAATTTTCTAATTCAAAATCACCATACAAGTTTCAAATATTTCTTATTGAAAATATAAGTAGATTTACAATATCAGCATGAAATAGTTTACTTAAATTTTTTGAAGAACCAGATGTTACAAACCTAATATTATTAACAAATAGTTCAGAAAGTTGAATTCTAGATACTATATTATCTCGTGTTCAAACTATAAACTTATGATGAAATAAATCTATAAGTAAAGATGAATTTTTGACTAGTATGATTAATAGTTATATTTGTGATAAAAATCCAGAAATCTTGTCATACTACTTTAGAAATAAACTAGAAAAACAAGATTATTTAAATTTTTTAGAGAATTTAATACTTTACTCAAAGGAAAATTTAGCCTTTATTGATTATTTATCTGAAATAGATGAAGATATTAATGCTATAAAACAAAATAATGTAAATGCTAAATATGTTATTGATAAGTGGTTACTTAAAATAGCTGATTAATTATAAGCATGAAAAGTATAAAAAATGCATTCTCATTAATAGAACTTATTGTTTGAATAACTATTTCAATGGTACTTATGGTATCTGTTGGGATATTTATTAGTAGCTGAATGCAAAACATCTTTACTCAACAAAAAATACTAGAAAATACTAGCAATTTTACAGATTTTTCTTCTAATTTACTATCAACATTTAACTTACTTAGTACTTGATCTTTTGCAGCAGTAAATACTTGATCTGGAATAATATTTAAAAGAGAACAGTATTTTTGAGAATGATGATTTAGCTATATTTGAACTGAAAAGTTAGACTGAGTTTACTGTGATTCAGATTCTGAAGAGACTATAACTAATAGTATTTTTATTAAAAACTTTATAGCATTTGAAGAAAATTGAGAAGATATATTTAATGATTATGATATAATATTAAAATCGAAATTAAGTGGTATTTACCAATCATTTCAAAAAGAACATGTTATAAGGAATTTATCTGGAGATATAATAATTTGAAAATGAATATTTTGAAATAAGTTTGAAGAATGAGTTTCTTGAACTGATATTTATTTAAACTCACCTACTTGATTAGCAATTAATTGAAATATCTTATATATATCTGATACCCTAAATAACAGAATTTTATATTATGATATAATCTGAGATAAAATACATACTCTACTGGACGAAAATGATGGATTAAATGAACCTACTGGTCTTTACTATAATGACTTTAGTTTATACATATCTAATAGTTGAAACTGAGAAATATTGAAATATTCTAGTAAAAGTTCATTATTAAATCCAGATTTAACTATGAATTGATTTTCTGAAAATATAAATGAGATACATCTATCATTTTCATGATCTAATTCTCCAAATTTAACTAATCAATGAAACTGGACTGTAACTAATAACTCAAGCGTACCAAATTACTCAACATGAACAAGTGATGAATTAAAATATTATTTTGTGACTAAAAATCCAGTTTCAATACAAGCCTCATGTTTATGAACAGAGACCAAGTTTTTGAATGGAAAGCCTAGCTTATACTGTGTTAATACCTGAAGCTGACAAACTACTAATTATCCTCTAAGTAATGTATCAGAAATAAGAATAGACTCTCTATTATGACTTAGTAATACATGAAGCTATTATGTAAATCTAAAATTATTCAATTGA
>CAXBVF010000047.1:0-8944 GCA_963979005.1 uncultured Candidatus Altimarinota bacterium
GGGATGTATTTACATCTCCTTTTTTAACAATATAAATAGTTTGGAAATTATAGTTATAAAACTATTTTTCAAAAAGAATTAGATTTTATAAAAATATGTAACATATAGTAACACTTTTTAATAAAATAAGTTAATTTTTATCTTTATCCAATCCAAAATGAATTTTTGACAATGTTACTAAAGTATGAACTTCTTGTTTTATACCTTGTAAATCATCTTTAAAATCTGAAATATCTATTATTTTAATTTCAAGTACTGAAATTCTTTTTTCAGCATACCAAACCCATAAAAATAAAGGTACAACTAAATAATCTAAAATTAATTGTACTAATTCCATTAATCAACTACTTTTAATCTAGCTTCTTTTCTTTTTTCTAGAACTTCTTTAGGAACTTCAATATCAGTTTCAATTTTTCTTGTAATATACCAATCAGTAGATTTTAAATATTCACGATATTCTTTATTACTATGTAACTGTAAGGCTTTCTTTTCAGATGAAAGTAATTTATCTTCTTTAGATTGATTAAAAACAAAAGAACCATCTATAAAATCATAACACCAAAGGTTATCTGGTATTTTTTCAAATGTTTCTAAAATAATAGAATCAATAGGATATTTTTCTAAAAATTCTTTTTTATCTTTAACATCAACAACACTAAAATCTTTTATTTTTAAAAACATGATAAAATCCTTAATATACTTTAAAACTAGGAATTGACCCTAGATAATGTGAATAAACTTTCACAGTCAAATTTGAAAAAGACATACCATTATATATATGCTCAATAGTAAGTCTTCCCTCTGTATCTGAATCTGAAGCAGAAACACTAACTTCAACAGTACTACCGGACATAAACCCGACATTTTCAAACTCATCCCAATGATGGGATAAATGATTATTAGAAAATCTTCCTCTAATATATAAATTATTATCAAAACCACCATTAGTTTGACTTGCAGTAATTTCTACAATATTATTAGAATATGAACCAACATCAATTTCAATAGTATGATTAACTAGACCACCAACAGAAATAGTTTCACAATGTAATTTATCTAATCTATAAGAACCAACAGTATGAAAAGAAGCAGATGGAGAAGAAGTATTAACCCCTATATTACCACCAACAGAATAAACATTAGCAAGTTGTTTTAATAATTGTAATTGTTCAGATGTGAAGTCTTCATATTTAAATGAATCTCCCTTATCTCCCTTTACTTTTAAAGCTTCAAGTTGTTGTGGTGTAAAGTCTTCATATAAAAATGGTTCGCCTTGAACACCTACAAATTCACCATTTGCTAACTTTTGGTTAATAGAAGCAATTAAAGTATCTAATTCTTCAATATCTCGATAAGCTTCAAGTACTAAAATATCTTTATAATATTCTAATAATTCTCTTATTTGGTCTTTTATTTTATTTGTATCATCAAGAGAAACTTCTTCTGCTTCTAAATATTTATTATATTTACATAATAAAGTTTTATATGATTTTAAAAATTCATCTATTGATAGTTGGATTGTACACTCAGCCATTTTATACCTTTTATTTAAATTTGAGTAAATAGTAATTTTCTAAACGCACTAATCGTTTGTTCTCACATTTTTTTGATAAAAAATCGTGAAATTATTACTACTTACCGAAAACTAAAGAAAAAAATAATTCAAGAGGAGCGATTAAGCTCCTAAAGAATTAAACAGCTGGTGAAGATGGTGTTCTATTTTTATCTTTTAAGCTAACTACATCAGGTGTAGCAGTTGGTAATAAACCAAATGGCTTAGTAGTATAAAGTACAGTTGCAATATCATCAGTTGATGAAGCTTTTTTAAAGATAATTGCTCTTTGGTCATAAGATTGAATTCTTACAGTTTGAGAACCGTTATCACTATTAGCAATCATAGTAATACCACCAATAAAGTTACCTTCAGACACTAAAGCATCAGAACCAGCTTCAAGAACTACCTCTTTTACTGTTACTTTACCCTCAAGGTGAGAAACAAAAGCAGTTACCTCATCTAATGACATAGTTACATTCATTGACCTAGTTTGACTAGCACCATTTAAATTTACTTTTTGACTTATAGTATATTTACCCATTTTTTAATCCTTTGTGTGTTTTTATCTAACTTAAAAGTTAAACTCAAGTGAAATACTAGAATATTATTTTATTTTTTGTCAATAGGAATTTTGAAGAAATAAAGCACCATAAATAGGGCGAACTAACAAAAAAAATTCCTATATGTATTTTTTAATGATATAATAAAGAATAAAAAGGGGAAATAATGAAAAAGATATTATTGATTGGACTAATAATAAATAGTTGTTTTGGACAAAAAAGCCTAATTGATGAAAGTGTAAATAAAGAACTAATTAAAGAATTTAAAAATACTGAATGTGAAATAGTAAAAATAAAAGAAGACAGAATAGTAGAAGATAGAGCTTATAGCAATATTTATTTTAAAAATAAAAAAACAAAAAAATGTATGAAAAAAACAAAAGAAAGATATTTTGAGTTAATGAACAAAAGAAAATAGACCATCAATTAAGATAGTCTATTAAATTAAAATGAGTATGTAATATCTGTATTTACATAATCAATTTTAGAGCCTTTAACTTCTAAATGCTCATAAGCTAAAGATACATAATCTGAATCATTTAAAGTTTTACGAACCTTAGGCATTCTAAAGTTATGATTAAAACCATCTTTCACACCTAAATTAAATTTCACAGAAGAAACATAATTATTGTCGTCTATAGGACTCGGGGCAAGCCCCTCATATTTATACTTACGAATTTCAATCACCTCACAACTTGTTAAATCGTCAAATAAATTACGAATGTCATCATGAGAATTAGCTTCATAATCATCAACATAAGTCATACTATTAATTTTATATTGGACCTGATATATCACTTTTTTTCCTTAATCATAACATTTAATATTTCAATTATTTTCTCACCATTAATAAGAAGATTTTTAACAATAGATTTTTTAATTTTATCTAATGTCAAATTCTGTTTAGGATATCTTAAAATAATTATATTAGTATAATTTTCAGTCTTACAAAGTGCTTTCAACTCAAGATTAAAATTATATTCTGTTTTTAATATATTACTAGAATTAGAATACTCAACTTCCTTAATATATTTAATTTTAGCCGTTGTCATTTTCTCTAAGAACAATTTACAATCAACATAAGTCCTAGCTTCAATCTTAAAAGTATCAGTTCTACCCTGTACTAATGTTATTTGATATAAAGGCATTATGACAACCTTGATGACCCAGCAGTAGTAATATAATCTAAATGCGTTTGAGCAAGACTAATAAGATGACCCTCACTACTTTTAGCAAATTCAACGAATGAATTTAATTGAGATACAAACTTAGAATTAAATGAAAAAGGTTGAGTAACATATTCTTTAGGAACAACAGACAAGAAAAGATTTTTATCAATAGTAGTATTAGTCCAACTACCCGTTTTCATTTTATGATAATATGCTTCAAGTTTTTTAGAATCTCTACTATTTTTATCACTCGTACCCATATTCATAGTAGTAAGCATTTGTTTTCTTTTAGAATCTAACATTTTAGTTTGAGTTTGTCTTTCTATTGCAACAGTATTTACTAAAGAATTAGCATTATTATTAGCCATTTTTGCCATAGATAAACGCTCATTTTGATTACCAATACCAAGTTTAGTAGCTAAACCCAAAGCAGTAGCACCAGCACGACCAACGATAGGAATTTCAGATACAGATTTTCTAATTTTATTTATAAATCGACCACTCTTAACATAAGTAAATATAGCACCACTAACAGTTACAATTTTAGACATTGCATAAGCAGTTGTAGTAGATATTACAGCACTTGTAATAGTAAATTGTAAAGTTTGATAAGCACCATCAAGAGCTTCTTTCATAACATCATCACCATCTTTATTTAATTTAGTAACATCAAAGCCACTAAAAACATAATCTTTATATTTATAAACAATACCAGTTGATAATTCATCCAAATAATCTTCACTTGTATTTGTTGCTATACTTCCAACTGTATACATTATATATTTCCTTTATCTAATTCAGTTACATCAATGTCATCTACTAAATGACTAACAACACTTGACATAATGTCAAAATCAATATCCAAATCATCAGCTGGCTCTATCAACTTAGAATGATCTGTTAAATTTGATCTTTTTTCATCAATAAACATTTCAGCATCAAGAGAAGCTTTTGATTTAATAGGTACTATTTTATTACCATCTGTATCAAGAAAATCATCTTGACCATACAATTCAAAATCTAATTTATTTGATTCTAAAATCGTTCTATTAATATCATAACCCATTTTAATTTCATTTTGAGCAGATAATGAAGCTATAGAACTAGCAACAGCTATATTTGAATCAACTAAAGCTTGATTGATTTTATTAGCTTTCTTTTGTTCAGTTATTTGATCAGCTTGCAATATTAATTGAGCTTGAATTAATGAATTTTGATTTTCTATTAAAGTATTTGTATTATCGTTATTATCTTTCATAACATCTAATAAATTTGTACTAACACTTTTATCAGGCTTATCAACTATTGGATTAGAAGTATCATCAATAGAAACTATCTCATCATCACTAATACTATTACTAGTAAATGTAATAGAACCATCTTCATTAATTGTTGTAGTTATTGAAACACTTTGTTCAAAATAAGATATTATTTTTGCCTGCTCTTGCTCTTTTATTTCATCAACCCTAGAACAATCCATCAAAACACCATTAAAATATTTTTTACATATTTCGCCATAAGAATCTATCATTATATCAACCCCACTAATTCTTTAAATTTCTGTAAAATAGTTTTATTATCATTTACAACATTTTTTATTTCTTCAATTTTTGAAGTACCATCGCTATTATAAACAGCGTTATAAATAGCATTTAATTTTTGTTCACAATCCATATAATTAACTCCCTATTAATTTATATTTATCAGGCTCACAACATACGAGTAAGCAACAATCAGTTTCAGTTTTAATATCAGGAGAATAAGAATCATCAAAAGAGTTAATAGTAAAATAAAGAGTATATAAACTAGCTCCACCATGTGATGGAGAAGTATATTGATGAGCATAAAAAATATCTATAAAACAGTTTGAATATAAATATCTTTTAAAATAAAATTCATTATTAGAAAAAGAACCATTTTTACCCAATGTATCAGAAACAGAAGAACCAATAACAAAATTATTATATGTTTTATATTGATAATCATCTAAATCATCTAAATAAGGAGCAAAAGGAAGAGTCGATAATAAAAACTCTTCATGATAATCAAAAACAATAGATGTATCAGAAGATGGAAGACTAGAATTATATTCATCAACAGCAGATGATATAGATTTAGTATATGGAACTCTAATCATAGGCATTAATACTATATCATTATTAATAGAATCTAAACTATAACCAAAATAAACATCAGGAATATAATATCTCCTAACAATACTATTAATTAAAACAGAATTTTCATCGTAGATATCAACATCAACAATATAGTAATCATTTTCATATTTAGCACCAAAACCAACATTATCACGATAAAAAAGCATTATCTATCCTTATCGCTTTTAGATGTAAATCCACCTTTAGTATTTTTAGCATTATCTAAACCATTTGATATTGCTTTTAAAACATCTATTCCAACAGATAATTTATTAGCATGTTTTGCAGGTAATATATATAATGTTGCTGGATAAACTATCGGTAACATATATAAAAATATATCTAAGTAATTCATATTAAAATCCTCCTTTCATTAGATTTGAAAGTGTTTTTGCTCTCATTGGTGTTTGATTAGCCCATTTAGAATTGAGCATTTCAGCAGATGCGTGATCATATTGACCCCATTTAATATGCTTAAGTGTATTTTTAAATTTAAGTAAACCCGAAACACCCATTTGATAAGCCATTTCTACTAGTATATTTTGAACATAATCAGGAAATGTATCAAATAAAGGTATTTCAATATTTAAAGATATGTAGATTCTTTTAATATCAGATTCTAATAAGTATTCAGACTCTTTAGCAGAAATACCAACATCATCAAGATTTCTTCCAAATCCAATAGTTCTTTTACCAGCAGTACAAAGATAAACACCACTAGAGAAACCCTCATTATGTTTAATTGATTGTGTTAATTTTTTAATATTCATTTTAATATATTCCTTTTATTTTTAAATCGTTGTGTAAATAGAATTTGACTGTATGCCAATCTAAACAAGTTATTTTTGATATTGAATAAATAGTTATACTTTCATTTAATCTTGCTAATTGTGTAAAAGCATTAATTATTTTTATAGTGTTTTTATTTAAATCAACCCTCATCAGAAACCTTTTTATATAATTTGTAATACTCTTCAAAAGTTTGAATATTACATGGTTCATTTTCGATTTGTGCGTATGAAAACCTAATGTCATTTAATATATTTTCTTCTAATAGATCAAAATCATCTAAAATGACACCATTAATTTTCTGATATTCTTTTGCTTTATGCAAGTAATCAAGCATTTTTAACTTACCAGATTCTAAAATAGTAAGACCATGTTTTTCAAGATTTTCTTGATTGATTTTTTCAATGGTATTTGATAAAACCTCACTTGAAAATAATCCACCATTATATTTTGATAGTGTAGATACTAATGCTTTTATTGAATTAGCAACATAGTGAATTGAACCATAAGTAATATCTTTATGCTTTGATAGTGGTTTGCCTTTAAAACTATTGAATGTTGATAGTTTTTGCCATATAGGGTGGAGGAGTGATACTTGAAATCTTTTTTTCAATGTATCTTTAGTTAAAAGAACATCATTATCTTTTATTTTTGTATATCCCGTTATTATATCAATACTATGTTGATTACTTAAATCTCTAAAACTAAATTGTTCCATAGACATAGCCCATAAGTCTGGAATAGCATCTAAAACAACATCAAAGCCGTCAAGGATACCATTATCGCCCACAATCGTTTTTAACTTGTTTCTTCTAATTTGTATTTCAATTCTCCAAACTGTTTTATTTGGATTGTACTTAGGATTAATATCCCATTTTAATGGCTTGATATATGATTTATTTTTAAATTTTTCAATTTCATGAGTTTTGTTATAAACTCTTAGCATATAATCACCATTACCCATAGAAAAGCCCGTAAAAATATTATTATTTAAATATGATAATTTATCGTCTTTTGATTCAAATAGTTTTGTACTTCTTGAATTAGTTTTAAATTTATATGTATCTAATAAATTAAATTCATGACCTTGAACATCAGCACACAAATGGATTTCAGATATTTTTATCTCATATTCTGGTATAAGTTTTTTTAAAAATAATTCTACCCTTTGGATTGATTCAATATAACCACATCTTGTAAGATATTCAGCTCTAAATTCAACTTTAATGATTGGATTAGAGTCTAATACTTTAATTTTACGAAGTGATACAAATATATCGTGATTTTTAATTGATACATTAAAACCCCTATTAGTAGTGGCTAAAACATTAAATTTATAATTATTAAACTCATGGTTTATTGTTCTTTCATCTCCATAACGAACTTTAACATTCATTGCTTCATCTTTTTTGTATATAAAATTTTGAATATGTGAATTATAAGTTTCTATATCTTCATCAGTTAATTTTGTTGAAGTGTATAAATGGAATTTTAATGTGTCAACTTGTTGATTAATTATGTTAAACAATTTTTTACCTTTTTTTTCTGCTTATAGTTTTTAAATAAATTTTCCCTTTTGGACCCCCTTGTTAAACCAGTGGGGGAAGAGGGCGAAAACCCTCTAAATTTGATTATAGTTCTGTAAATTGACTAAATCGTGGTAAAACTTGCTCTTTTCCAAACACTTTAAATAGTGATAAGTAACCAACACAGAAATATCTTTTAGTTACAAGTAATTCATCATATTGAACTTCATCAATTTCAAGTTCTAAAGTAGCACCCGTAAATGCTAAAGTAATATAATATTTAGATGGATATCTTCTTGATTCTCCATTATCATCAATAATAGGCATCTTTGTATCACGGTCTAATATTTCAGCACCCTCATGGATTCTTTTTTCCATTAGTGTTGCACCTAGTTCAACTTTATTACATTCTCTTTGTGCCATCAATTGCTTAACTTGTTCTTGTACAGTTAATTCGTTTTCTTCGTAGTTTTCTTTTTTCATATTATTTTCCTTTTGTTTTTGAATTTATTTCTAAATCCTTATATATACCCTCAATTTGGAGGAAAAGAGGGCAGGTATAAAGATTCAAAGCTAAGGGATTAACCTTAACTTGTCATTGCTGGTAAAACTTTTTCCCTTGTTTTAATATTGAATTTTATTTGATTTACTTCTTCATAAAAACTTATTCTTTCTTCATCTGTAAATGTTGATTTTTTAGATACATATTCAAGTCTTAATTGATTTAATTGCCTATGTAATGAAAGATAAGATTCAATCATTTTTATTTTTAATTCATTTTTTTTCATTTATGAAGCCTTTAGAGATTGTCTAAATTTTGTGGCAGTTGTAACATCTGAACCAATATTATTAATTGATGATAATATTTTAGAAACAGAAATATGGTCATATTCAATCATTAACACTATTTGCTTAATTGATATATTGTGATTTAATTTCTTTTTTATTTTTAAAGATAATTTTTTATAGATTTTTTCAGCAGTTGAAATAACACCATTATCAAATAAAACTTCATTTATTTTAGTATCTCTTTTATCTTCACTAACCCGAAAAGGATTTAACTCTTTATTGATTTGTTTTCTGTAATTCATTTTAACACCTCCATGTCAACTTGTACTGAAAATATAGCTAATTAATAGTTTGGAAATTATAGTTATAAAACTATTTTTCAAAAAGAATTAGATTTTAT